>JANNKZ010000424.1:0-3580 GCA_031396515.1 Gammaproteobacteria bacterium | reverse complement strand
CCAACTGCTGCTGACGAGCTCCCTCGACGACGCCGCGCTCTACGTGAATCCGGATGCCCCGCCGCTCTGCGGCTCGGGGCTCGAGATGCTGGCGCGGCAGTACATGGAAGTGAAGGCGATCATCAGCCGCTGGTCGCGCCGCTACGACCGCCGCCTGCTCGAGCAGCTTCTGACCATGCGCCCGGTCGGCATCGCACAGTTCTCGGACGCCGCCTGGCTCGAAGGCTGGTCCAAGGAACTGGAAGCGCGGCTCAACTCCGACGGCAGCCTGGTTCACAGCTACGCGCTCTCCGTCCGGCGGACCGAAGCGGGCGAACCGGATCGCGTGGACGTCGCCCGCACCGAGCACGGCGTGACGACCGTGAAGCACCTCCAGCCCGAGTTTTTCGAGTCGGCGGAGTACGGTCGCATCGCGGAGCTCGGCACGACGCTGAACGATTTCCTCGGCGCCGGCGCCTACGTCATGCGCAACGAAAAGAAGCAGGACATTTCGAACTTCCCCGACGCGATGGCATGGCTGCTCGAGCAGGCGCGCCAGGGCCAGACGATCCAGCGCTACAAGGGTCTCGGCGAGATGAATCCCGGGCAGCTCTGGGAAACGACGATCAATCCGGAAGTGCGGCGCCTGCTCCAGGTCCGCATCGAAGACGCGGCCGCGACCGACGATATTTTCATGACGCTGATGGGCGATGCGGTCGAGCCGCGGCGCGAGTTCATCGAGAAGAACGCGCTGTACGTGTCCAATTTGGACGTCTGAAGTCGCGATTCGGCCGCGGCAAGCGGCGCCCCGATATATTCCAACGAATTGGCCAGTTACCGGATGCTCAAAGACATCTGGAAACGATGTGAAAACAGGTGGCCGGCGACCCCCCGGATCGCCGCCGTCACGCTGGCGTTCGCCTATCCCGTGCTGGCGCACACGGCGAGCCTGCTCGGGAGTTCTTCGCTCACGCTCGCGAGCGTCGTTGTTCTTGCCGCTGCGACGCTTTTGCGTCCACTGACCGAAGGCCGGCGATGGGCCTGGCTCGCACTGCCGCTCGCCGCGCTCGCGATCATGGGATTGTGGCGCATCGATGCGGCCGCGCTCGTCCTGTTCCTGCCGCCCGTGCTGCTCAACGTCTTTCTCGCCTGGCTATTCGGTCACACGCTGGCGCGCGGCAGCACGCCGCTGATCGAGCGCGTCGTCCGGTTGTTGCAGCCGCCCGGGCAGCCGTTCGAACCGGGCGTCATCGACTACGCCCGCCGCCTCACGTTGCTGTGGACCGCGCTCTTCCTGATGCTTGCGACCACCAGCCTGATGCTCGCCGCGCTCGCGACGCCGGGCGGGCTGCTCGAAACGGCCGGTATCCGCGCGTCGGTGGCGGTGCGTCTCGAGACCTGGTCGCTGTTTGCCAACGTTCTGAACTACCTGATCGTCGCCGCGGTGTTCCTGGCGGAGTTCGCCTACCGCCGCCGCCGCTTTCCCGGGCGCCCGTACCGGAACCTGCTTGATTTCTTTCGCCGCATGGCCGCGATCGCGCCAGCGCTGGTGGCCACGATCGGCAAGCCCGCGCGGCGCATCGCCGGGCCGACGTTCGAAGCCCTGTTCACGGTGCCGATGGAACACGCGGCGTTCGCCGGGCATTTTCCGGACCGCCCCGTGTTTCCGGCCGTCGCGTTGCTCGATACCGTCATCGCAGCGGCCGGTTCGATGCAGGGCGCGCCAATTGCGGTCGCGGGCCTGCCGCGGGCGAAGTTTCTGGCGCCGCTCGGGCCGGGCGACAGCGGCAGCATCCGGCTGAAACTGCATACGGACCGGATCGAATTCGAAGTGCGCCGCGGCTCCGAGCGCGTGGCCGAGGGCGTCCTGCGGCTGCGCAGGCCGGGGTCTCCCGGTGACGGATAAGTGGATCGAGCGGCCCGAGGGCGGCGCGCCGTTCGCGCTGCGCCTCCTGTGCGGCTTTGCGCTGACATTTGGCCGCGCGCCGGCGCGCGCCGTCCTGTATGCGGTCGCGCTCTACTTCCTGTTGCGCCGCGCCCCGGAACGCCGGGCCTCCCGGGCATTCCTTTGCCGCGCGCTGGGGCGGCCGGCGTCGCTCGCGGACGTCTACCGCCACATCCTCTGCTTTTCGCAGGTGACCCTGGATCGGCTCTTCCTGCTGCACGAAGGGACCCGCCGGTTCGCCGTCGAATGCTCCGGCCTCGACGAGGTCGAACGCCTGCTTGCGTTGCGGCGAGGGATCCTTCTGTTCGGCGCCCATTTCGGTAGTTATGAGGTGACGCGCGCGCTCGGCATCAGCCGGCCGCATGTGCGGTTCCGTACGGTCATCGACATCGACCAGAATCCGGCCATGTCGCGCCTGCTCAACGCGCTGAATCCGGCGCTCGCCGCCACCGTGATCAATGCGCGCGAAGCGGGTCCGGGCGTCGCGCTCGCGATCCGGGATGCGCTGGACGAGGGCGCCATCGTTGCGCTGCTCGCGGACCGGCTGCGGCCGGGGGGGAAGTCGCGCCCGACGCCGTTCCTCGGCGGCATTGCGCCGCTGCCAACCGCGCCCTGGGAAATTGCCGCGGCACTCGGGGCGCCGGTCATGCTGTGCTTCGGCCTGTACCTGGGCGCGAACCGATACCATCTGGAGTTCCACACGATCGCGGAGCGCATCGTCCGCGAGCGCGATGGCGGACGCCCGCTGGCCGAATGGATCCGCGATTTTGCGGACCAGCTGGAAACGCGGGTGCGCGACCGGCCCCTCAACTGGTTCAATTTCTATGACTTCTGGCCTGGTTAAGCGGTGCTTCGGCGTCCTGCTCCTGCTGGCGCCGGCCGCGGCCGGCGCGTCGGACCTCGATTCGCTTCTGCGGTCGCTGGCGCGGGAGCCGCCGCAGACCATCGCATTCGTCGAGACGCGCCGCTCGCCCCTGCTCACGCAGGAAATCGTCGTGTCCGGAGTCCTCGAATATCGGGGGATCTCGAAACTGTCGCGCGTGGTAACGGAACCCTATCGCGAGCGCATCGACATCGACGGCAGCGACGTGCGGATCCAGCGCGACGGACGGCCCGAACGCCGCTTTTCGCTCCGGCGCAGCGCCGAACTCGGCAGCCTGTTGCCGGCATTCTCGGCGCTGCTGACAGGCGACCGCGCGGCACTGGACGCAGGCTTCGAAACATCCGCTGAATTCCTGCTGGACGGATGGCAACTCGATCTCGTGCCGAGACCGGCGGGCCGGCAGGAACACAGCGAGACCATCCGCGTGCGAGGCGAGCGCGATGTGCCGACCTGCATTGCCGTCATGAAGGATGGAACGGCGTCAGCCGTCATTCGGCTCGGGATCGCGGCAAAGGAAACTGGTGGTCTGGCGGCGGCGGACTGTGGGACCGCCCCGTGACGAATGACGCCAGGGCCTTGGCCTGGCTTGGCCTGTGGCTCGGCCTCCTGGGTGTGTTGCTCGCGGGAGTGCTGGGCTCGTTGCGGCTGAGCACGGATCTGCGACTGTTTTTGCCGCGGCCGGAAACACCCGGGCAGGCGCTTGTGCTGGAAGGCGTCGGCGAAGGACCGGCCGCACGGCTGCTCATGATTGCCATCGAGGGCGGCGAGCCCGC
>JANNKZ010000419.1:0-2062 GCA_031396515.1 Gammaproteobacteria bacterium | reverse complement strand
TGGATGCGCACGGGGCCTTCGAAGTGATTACAAGTAGAATCAAAGCCGTAAACAAGGTTAATTTATTATGGATTATTCCCATCGTTACATTTTTTATGTCATCTGTTTTAGACAACTTAACAACTGCAATTGTTATGATTGCAGTGATTAGAACTTTGATCAATGACTCAGCCCGCAACGCGCACTTGTCCATCCCTTCGGACAGGCAGGCCTGTGAGAAGGCACAGGTCGAGCAGAAGCGGACCGCGTCGCCGTCGTCATGGACGACGACGCGGGCGACTGACTGAGAGAAGGCCGAACTCACGCCGCAGCCACTGCAGGGCCTGATGCCGGATTCCGGCCTCCTGCGGCGCAGTCCGGTCTTGGTCGTGGACATGGAAACACTGCGCGATACTACGCAGCCACGGCCGCGCCCGCGAGACGATCGCCCTCGGGTTGCCCGGGTCCAACTCAGAACGCAGCGCCCAGCTGGACCCAGAACTTCTGCGTGTCGGTGAAAAGCCCGTGCGCGGCGTAGTCCGCATACTTCACGAGCAGGTCGTAACGGCCGGCAAACTGCCGGGAGACCTGGAGATCGATCTCCGTTCCGTATTCGATGCCTGTAGCATCCGCCGAGAAGCGGTGCCAGGTGGCCTGGACCTTCCAGGTCGCGAGCCGGGTGTTGAAGCCCAGATAGCTGTCTTCGATCCCGGCAGGAGGCGTCGTCAGGAACTTGTCCGCCCAGCCCTGCCACTTGTGCAGCGTTGCCAGCGGCGTCTGAAAAGCCGCATTGGCAGCAAGCGGCGAGTCGCTGCGTTCGCCCGACAGGATTTCGCGGCCCGCCGTGAACGTAATCGCGGGATTCTGCAGTCGTACCTCGACCAGCGAGTGATGCGCATCGATGTCGGTCGCGTTGTCGCCGGTTTCCCGCTGGCGCGCGTACTCGAGTGTCCAGCCGAGCGTCCAGTCCGACCCGAGCCTCCACTTGCCGTCAAAGCTCAGACCCAGCGTGTCGGACGAGAGCTGAGGGGCATCGTCGAAGTCGAGGTGATAGCCATAGGCGGAAAGCGCGCCCAGCGGTAGCGATGTCAGCTTGAGGTTCAGCAGATGGCTTTGGCTGTCGAGGGTGGCCGGCGGCGTGCCCGAATCGGGACCGAAGATGCGTTGCACGCGGTCGATGAATGCGTAGTTGAGGTTCGCGCCTGGCAGCGCTTTCGTTTCCACCCGCAGGGCATCATAGGTCTGCTCATTCTGCCGCCAGCCGGATGCCGCGATGTAACGCTCGTTGTCCAGGTTGATGCGCTGCCGCCCGAGCCGCAGGATCGTTTCCTTGCCACTCGCGTACTGCAGCCAGGCCTGGTTGAAGTCGCTGCCTTCGGGATCGGCGACAACCGGATAGTCGGTATTGCCGTTGCGCGTGTCGTCGAAGCGCTCCGAGCCAAGCGATTCGACGTGATCGAACTCGACCAGTCCCGATAGGCCATGGAAGCTGCCTGACGCGAGACCGAGCCGCAACCGCAGCGTGTTCGCAGCCGCCGTCAGCGGCTTGTCCTCCTGCTCGACGCTCTCGTACCGGTAGCGCAGGTCGAGGCTAGCCTCGCCATCACCGAGCAGACGATCAATCGCCTCGCCGGCTTGGACCTGACCGGGCAGCAGAACGAATGGCAGCCACCAGGATCGCGGAAGTCTCACGGGACGCTCCTCCGCAATCATCATCCTGCGGTCGCGACGCCCCTGCCCTGATCTGAATCAATCCCGGCACGTCAGGTGATCGGCCATTCGCGCTCAGGTATCATTCGCGACCCGGATTGGGGCCGTTAGCTCAGTGGTAGAGCATCTGGCTTTTAACCAGTTGGTCGGTGGTTCGATCCCACCACGGCCCACCAATTAGAACAATCAGTTGAGCCAATCTCAGAGTTGTTGTCTCAGCCGTTTGTCCATTGTTTGTACATTCATCCGCGCGGTACTGCACCCGTGGCCAGCCCGGTCCGGCCGCCTTGCGCGACGACGAGCGCGCGACGCGCATTGCAGACGCGCAGCACGTCGGACACCTTGGCCGTCGACGACGGACGCACGAGCGCCG
>JANNKZ010000415.1:0-5679 GCA_031396515.1 Gammaproteobacteria bacterium | reverse complement strand
CTGTCGACTTCGGCATCGTCGGCACGCTCGACCCGCGCGACCAGCAGTATCTCGCGAGCAACTTTCTCGCGTTCTTCGAACGCGATTACCACCGGGTCGCGGTGCTGCACCTGGAAAGTGGCTGGGTGCCGGCTGGCACGCGCGTAGACGAAATCGAAAGCGCCATTCGCACGGTCGCCGAGCCGATCTTCAACAAACCGCTCAAGGACATTTCCTTCGCGCTCGTGCTGCTGAACCTGTTCGAGATCGCACGGCGCTTCCAGATGCACATTCAGCCGCAGCTGATCCTGCTGCAGAAGACATTGCTAAACATCGAGGGCCTCGGCCGCCAGCTCTACCCGGAACTCGACCTGTGGAAGACGGCACTGCCGATCCTGCGCGACTGGAAGCGCGAGCGCGCCCATCCGCGTGCGCTCCTCGAGAGCCTCAAGCACCACTGGCCCGACGTGGCCGAGGCCATCAAGGTGCTGCCGGTGATCGCACGCCGTACGATCCGCCGCGCTTACGACGAGGAGCTCGTCGTCAAGACCGAATCGGAATCGGAATCGCTCGATAAGCTGCGTGCCGAACTGCGCGCTGACCGGCGGCGCAGCGACGCGATCGTCGCGGCCGCGGCCGTATTCATCGGCGGCATCATCTGGCTGGCGCTCGCGACACGGCCGTCCTGGGTCGGCTGGCTGCTCGTCGCGGGCGGCGCGCTGTTGCTCGCGCACCGTTTTACTCGACGCTAATGGCGATGCGCTTCGTCCCTATCCTTGTCCTCGGTCTCGCGATGGCTGCTGGTGCTGTCGCCCGTGAAGCGCCGAGCCGCCCGGGTGTCGATGCACCGGAACTCGCGCATCTCGGGCAATTCGATGTCGGCGTCAGAATGTTCTCAATCGCGCAGGTGAAGCAGATCGACGTACTGGCCTTCGATCCCGCCACCGGCGCTGCGCCCAAGCGCGACCGCGAGCTGACAGTCGACCTATGGTATCCCGCTACCCTCGCGGCCGGTGCATCGCCAGAAACCTATTCAGGAAGCATGACGGCGGAACCGCCGGCGCCGCCGACGCGATTTACGATTCCCGGCATCGCAGTACGCGACGCGACGCCCGCTGTGGGTCGCTTCCCTCTGGTGGTCGTCTCGCACGGGTACGACAACGCAGCCATCGCCCTGAGCTGGCTGACCGAGAATCTCGCGTCGAAAGGCTATGTCGTGGCCGCAATCCGTCATATGGATCCGCCGATCACGGACCGCAGCAAGTTCGCGGAGCCCCTGCTTCGTCGTCCGCTCGACATCGCCTTCATCACGAGAACCCTACAAAACGTGCTCACCGACACGGGTCATGTCGACCCGTCGCGCACCGCGTTGATCGGATACTCGATGGGCGGTTACGGCGTGTTGACGGTCGGCGGCGGCGAACTGGATCCCGGAAGTCCCGCGGCGCAACTGATTCCGGGCGGCTTGCTGGCGTCGTATGCGCGTGGCGGCGCTTTGATAGATTGGGTCCACGCGCCGAACATCAAGGCGATCGTGGCGATCTCACCTGCCGGCGGATCGCTGCAGGCCTGGGGCACGGAAGGACTGCGCGCGATCACGGCCCCGCTGATGCTGATCTCGGGCGATCGCGACGGGACCGTGGACTATGCGACCGGCGCGCGCGCGTTCTTCGACCTGGCGACCAACAGCCGGCGCTACCTGCTGACTTTCCGCGGCGCCGGGCATCGCATCGGCCTCGGGCCGGCGCCCGACGAGATGCGCAAGCGCCTGTGGGACCAGGACTGGTTCGAAGATCCGGTGTGGCGATCGGAGCGCATCGTCGGGATCAATCTGCACATGATCACCGCTTTCCTCGATCGCTATGTGAAAAACGATGCGAGCCGCGCGGTTTACCTCGACGGACTGACCCCCGTGTCCTCCGAGGGCGTGTGGGCCGCCTCAGCGAACAGCGCTTACGGCGCCTACAGCCCGGGAACGGACGGCATCTCCGTCTGGAAAGGATTTCAGCGTGGGCACGCCGAGGGACTCGAGCTGCGGCACGAGGCGCCGCGCTAAGTCTTCCGCGGCTCGCTGCAAAGCGATTCTCCCAGGCGATCGACCAGTTGCACGAGATGTTCGACGTCGTCCTCGTCGTTCTCGTAGTGCAGGAAGCAGGCGCGGAGCGATGTCCGGCCGTTGACGCGCGAAGTCGGCAGATGCGCTTCGCCACTCTCGCTCACGGCTGCCGAAATCCGCGCATTAAGTTGGTCGAGGGCCACATCGTCCATGTTCCGGTCGGCCGGCCGATAGCGGAAGTTCACGACCGACAGGGACGCGGGTGACAGCAATTCGAGGTCGGCGGTGGCGCCCACGCGTTCATCCAACAGTCTTGCCAGGCGATTGCAGCGCGTCACCAGCTCGGCGAGCCCGCTGCGGCCCAGCCGCGCGAGGGCCGCCCAGGTCTTGAGCGCGCGATTGCCGTAGGTGAGCTCGAACATGTATTCGCAGGGCCACGGAACCTCGCTGTGACCGGCCACGAGATAGTCGGCCGTCAGGGAATAGGCGGCGCGGTGCACCTCGGGATGGCGCGTCAACATCGCGCCGCAGTCGAAGGGAACCTGCGGCCATTTGTGCGGATTGAGCGTCACCGAATCGGCCCGCGAAATCGCCTGGAATCGTTCGCGGTACGCGGGATCGAGGGCCGCCCACGCGCCGAAGGCTCCATCGATGTGCAACCAGATATCGAATGTCCGGGCGATGTCGGCCACGGCGTCGAGCGGATCGATCGCGCCGGTATTCGTCGCTCCGCCGCAGGCGACGATGGCGAACGGCAGGTGGCCCGCTGAAAGGTCAGCCTCGATCGCCTGGCGCAGCGCCTCAGGCCGCATGCGGAAATCGACGTCGACCGGGATCTCCCGCAGGCAATTCGTGCCGATGCCGAGCTGTTCGGCGCATTTCTGGATCGACGAATGGCCTTCTGCGCTCGAGTAGAGAATGAACCGCGGGCGGCCGCCCTGCAGTCCTTCGACACGCACGTTCCAGCCGGCACGCTCGGCTGCGCGATGGCGCGCTGCCGTCAGTGCATTCAGGGTGGCCGCCGAACCGCCGGTCAACAACAGGCAGAGGCTGCCCTGGATCGGGAATCCGACGAGCTCCATGATCCAGCGCCCGAGACTCGCCATCAGGAACAGGGCCGAGTGGTCGTAGCCGTCGAGTCCGGAGTTCATCGTGGTGGCGACCGCGTCGGCCAGGATTGCGATCGGCGCCGGCGGCGAATTGACCCAGCCGTACGAGCGCTTGTGCCCGATCGCGATGGGCCAAGGCAGGATCTCGCGGCGCAGGAACTCCAGGATGTCTTCCGGTGCCTGCCCGTGTTCGGGCAACGGCAACGACATCAGGCGGCGGCGAACGTCGTCGGGTACGACGCGATCGACCGGCTGGGCAGGCAAGCTGCGCAGGTACTCACCCAGCATCGCGATGGTGCGCACGCCGAGCGCGTCGAAACTGACCCTGTCTTTGACGAAGGGGTGCATCGCCTCAGCCCCGCCGCGGTTCGATCCAGGTCGCCATTGCACGCCCGCAGATTTCTCCGTCGCCGTCGAACACCGCCGTGCCGGTGTGGTGCTTGCGCCCGTCGTGGCCGAGCGCCCAGCCGATCACCACGCAGGCTTCGCCGATGTGCACGCAGCGATCCACGCGCGCGGCGTATAGCCCGAGCAGCGCGCCCTGCGCCGCCGCCCCGCTCGCGAAAAATCCCGGGCAGTCGAGCGCGGCCCACATGAATTCGGGCTTGACCTTGCCATCGGGACCCGCGAGCGAGCGGCCGGGCAGCCAGGCCGCGGCGACAAGGTTTCCGTCCTGCACCGGCGAGGCGAAGATGCGCATGCCGTCGCCGCGCTCGCGTTCCGTCCCGCAGACGAAGCAGCCTGGATACGCGTGTTCCTTGAATCCCTCGTAACCGTGGACGGCTGCGAGCGCATCGGTGTAGCTCGGCGGCTCCGGCACTTCCAGGCCGAACGTCTTCGGCACGGCGGTCGCGACCGGCTCCTTGCCGTCGAGCAGCACGAGACCGGACTCGGCGTCCTCGCGGATCGTGAGCGGGCGATCGAGCGGCGGCGGTTTCATCAGGCGGACTTCGACCGGCGTTGCGGCCGCTGCTGCGAGCAGGCCGCTCGTGTAGCCGCCGTTGCCCGATTCCGGCGGGCCGCGGAACCGCCGGTCAATCGTCAGTGTCCGGTCTGCGCCCATGTGCGCCGATCCTAGCCCAACAGGGTGGCCGCGGGCGCGGTCGGACGCTAAGCTGCCGCCATGAAAACCGCCGTTTCCTGCATTACCCTCGCGTTCCTCGCAGCCCCCGCCCTCGCCGCGGAATCGGGCGACGGTCTGCGCCAGTTCCTCGCGAAGCGCCAGACACGGGATGCGGAAGTCGCGCGCACGATCTGGGAGTACGCCGAGGTCGGTTACCAGGAGACGAAGAGTTCCGCGCTGCTCCAGCAGGAACTGACCAAGGCCGGATTCAAGGTCGAGGCTGGCGTCGCGGGCATCCCGACCGCATTCGTCGCGAGCGCGGGCTCGGGCAAGCCGGTGATCGGCATCCTCGCCGAGTACGACGCGCTGCCCGGCATCACGCAGGATGCCGTCCCGGATCGCCAGCCGGTCGCCGGCAAGCTGTCGGGCCATGCCTGCGGCCACCACCTGTTCGGTACCGCATCCGTTTCCTCCGCGATCGCGATCGCCGACTGGCTCAAGAAGAGCGGAACCGCGGGCACGATCCGCGTGTACGGAACGCCCGCCGAGGAAGGCGGTTCCGGCAAGGTCTACATGGTGCGCGAAGGGCTCTTCAACGACGTAGACGTCGTGATGCACTGGCACGCCTCCGACATGAATGCCGCGGGCCTCGACCGCTCGCTCTCGAACAAGACGGCGAAGTTCCGCTTCCACGGCCTCTCGGCCCACGCCTCCGGCGCGCCGGAACGCGGCCGCTCCGCACTCGACGGCATCGAGGCGATGAACGCCATGGCAAACCTGATGCGCGAACACATCCCGTCGGATGCGCGCATGCACTACGTGATCACGAGCGGCGGCTCGGCGCCGAACGTCGTGCCCGACTTCGCGGAGTCGTACTACTACGTGCGTCACGCGGACCCGGGCATGGTCGTCGAGATCTTCGACCGGCTGGTAAAGACCGGCGAAGGCGCGGCGCTCGGCACCGGCACGCGCATGGAGTACGAGGTCATCGGCGGCGTCTACAACTTGCTGCCGAATGAGCCGCTCGCCCGCATGATGCACGCAAAGTTGACCAAGGTCGGCGGCGTCAAGTACACGCCCGAGGAACGCGCCTTCGCGGAGAAGCTCTTCGGAAATCTCGACGCACCGACCATGAAGCTCGGCTCGGAAGAAATCGTGCAGGCCTTCGAGTTCGAGCGCCCCGGCGTCGGTTCGACCGACGTCGCCGACGTGAGCTGGACCGTGCCGACCGTCGGGCTGCGCACCGCGACCTGGGTGCCCGGCACGCCCGCGCACAGCTGGCAGGCGACCGCGGCCGGCGGCATGGGCATCGGCTACAAGGGCATGAACGTGGCGTCGCAGACGCTCGCGCTGATGGGCCAGGAGCTCTTCACGAACCCCGCCCTGATCGCCGCGGCACGCGCGGAGTTCGAGAAGCGGCGCGGGCCGGATTTCCAGTACCAGCCGATGCTCGGCGATCGCAAGCCAGCGCT
>JANNKZ010000410.1:0-16054 GCA_031396515.1 Gammaproteobacteria bacterium | reverse complement strand
GACCGAGCCCGGCGTCGGCTACCGCCTCAAGTCCTGAGGCGGATTACTTCTTTGCGTAGATGCGGTCGAACAGGCCGCCGTCGGCGAAGTGCGTCTGCTGTGCCTTGGCCCAGCCGCCGAAGTCCGCGATGGTCACGAGCTTGATTTCGGGAAAGCGCTTCGCGTATTTCTTCGCGACTTCGGCATTGCGCGGCCGGTAGTAATGCCTGGCGATGATTTCCTGGGCGGCCGGGGAATACAGGTGCTCGAGGTAGGCGCGTGCGACGTCCGTCGTCTTGTGGCGGAGCGCCACGCGATCGACCACCGCAACCGGCGGTTCGGCCAGGATGCTGATCGAGGGAATCACGATCTCGAACTTCGCGCCATCCGGCTGCGCGAGCGCGAGATGCGCCTCGTTCTCCCAGGCGATCATCACGTCGCCGATGCCGCGCTGCGCGAAAGTCGTCAGCGAGCCGCGGGCGCCGGTATCGAGCACCGGCACGTTGCGGTAGAGCTTGCCGAGATAGGCCTCGGCGGAAGCGGCGGTTGCGCCGGGCTGCCGCGTCGCCCAGGCGTGGGCCGCGAGATGATTCCAGCGCGCGCCGCCCGAGGTCTTCGGGTTCGGCGTGATGACGGAGATGCCGGTGCGGGCGAGGTCGCCCCAGTCCTTGATCTTTTTCGGGTTGCCCTTGCGCACCAGGAACACGATGGTCGAGGTGTAAGGCGCGCTGTTCTCCGGCAGCCGCTGCTGCCAGTTGGCCTGCAGGAGCTTGCCCTGCTTCGCCAGCGCGTCGATGTCGTAGGCGAGCGCGAGCGTGACGACGTCGGCCTGGAGCCCGTCGATCACGGTGCGTGCCTGCTTGCCGGAGCCGCCGTGCGACTGGCGGATTTCCACCGTCTTGCCGGCCTTCTTCTTCCAGTACGCGATGAACTCGGCGTTGTAATCGTTGTAGAGCTCGCGCGTCGGGTCGTAGGAGACGTTCAGCAGCGTCACGTCCGCGGCCCGCGCCGCGCCCGCGAACGCGAGCGCCGCCGCAAGCGCCGCCAGGATTCGTGTCGTCCAGTTCGTGTGGGTCATCGTCGGTTACTCCGGTTCAGAATCCGAGCGCGACCCGCAGGAGCAGCGCGTCCGTGTCGTCACGGTCCGCGCCTTCCGCTGCGCCGCCCTCGAAGCTCGTGCGCTCGTAGTCGAGCATCCACTTCAGGTTTTCGTTCAGGTACCAGTTGAGTCCTACGGTCCAGCCGGTCGCCTTCGAGGCGGAGGCTTCCGGATCCGCGAAGGAATCCGCGCCGCCGGCGAAGGCCGCCTCGTCAATTTCGAGTTCGTGCACGCGCGCGACCAGCTCCAGCCCGCCCCAGCCCTCGCCCGGCGAGAACGTGGACAGCGGCTTGTAGCCTCGGAAAGTCGCATCTTCGCCGGTCAGGAACCAGGAGCCGGCGAGCTGCCAGCCCGTGGAATCGACGGTGCCGCTGCGCAGGCCCGTGCCGGTGACGCGCGAGACATCCTGCGACACTTCGGTGTACTCGCCGAGAATGCCGAGGCGCCCGGCATAGTAGTAGAGCTGCGGCGCGATGCGCGTGCGGTCGCCGTCCGCGAGCGTCGGCGTCGTGCCCGCCCGGTAGCGGAAGAACGTGACGCCCTCCGGCGTGCGGAACGCTGGCAGCAGCGGCAGCGTCGCCGTGCCCGTCTGGTCGGTCAAGGTGCCGGCGATGCCGACGCCGAGCCCGCTCAACCGGCCGCTGCTCCCCGCGAACGGGTGCGAGAAGAGCCGGAGCGCGTATTCCTTGTCGTCGTTGACGTCCACGTCGCCGAGCGCCTCGGCGCTGCCGCCGTCGATCGCGCCGTTCAGCACGTCCGCGGCATAGTTCAGGCGGCCCGCGCCGAATTCGCCGGCGAGCTGCACGCCGAAATCGCGGTTCGGCGCGAGCGACGTCGGAAATGCGCGCGAGACGAAACGGATGTCGTTCGCTGATTGCAGGCGCTCGAGGCCGACCGGCGCCTTGAACTTGCCGACCGTCACGGCGGCGGCCGGATGCAGGCGCGCCGTGACATAGGCATCCTGGATCACGGTGCGGCCCTGGCCGAAGTCCGGCGTGAAGCGGAAATCGTAGCGGTTGGCGAACGTGCCCTCGATGATCGGGCGCGCGCGGGTCGCCTGCACGGTGTCGTATACCGCGGTTTCCTCGTCGTCGTTCGTGTAGCGGCCGTCGATGTGCAGGACGCCGCGGATCTTGAGCTGGTTGGCGCTGTCGGCCGAACGCAGCGAGAATCCCTTCGCGCCGGCGCTGACGACGGCTGTCGTCTCTTTGGCCGTGGCCGCCGATTCGTCCTGGAGTTCCAGGCGCCGTTCGAGCACGCGAATCTTCTGTTCCTGTTCGTCGAGGCGCTGCTGCAGTTCCTCGATCGTGACTTCCGCGCGCGCCGTCGCGAACGGTGCGAGCGTCGCCGCCGCCGCGATGGCCGCTGCTTTCCAAGCCCTGCCCTTGCCGATCATGTCCGGGACTCCTGTGGGGGTCCCGGACGATGCTAGGCAGGGCGGGTCTGCCTGTCAGTCGCGGAGCGGTGACGAAACGGTGTCAATCGGGCCCAGCTGCGACCGCCGATGGACATCCCGCCCGCCCAGCAGTTTCCAGGACTTGGAAATGCTCCGGGCGTCCGCGTCGCGCGTGACCTCCACCATCATCATGATGCTGCCCGCGCGAATGGCCTCCTCGTAAACGCGGATCCGTTCGTCGGGCACGCCCCAGTTGCCGAGTGCGCCGATGAGTCCCGCGGCAATGCCCGCCGCGCCGCCCGCCGCCAGCGCGATTGCCAGCGGTCCGGCAGCGAGGCCGAGGCCCGGCACGACGATCGCCGCACCAATCGCCGCGAACACCGTGATCAGGATGCCGGTGCGGCCGCCGGACGGCCCGCCCAATTCCCCGCCTTCTGCCTTGCGGCTCGCGAGGTCGCTCGCGAGCGGGTTGTCCTCCGCGAGCAACGTGCGCCGCGTCGCTTCGGACATCACGACATTGACGGCACCGATCTCGTAGCCGCGGCGTACGCAGACCTTGTAAGCGCGCTCCGCGCGCCGGACATCCGGAAAGATGCCCGTGAGCAGCCAGCGCTTGGCGCCGGCCATCGATGAGTCGTTCATCGTCAAACCTCCATTGCCCGGACCAACATACGGGGGCAATGCAGGGAGCGGTGTCGGACAACGCCTACTTGCCGATGCAGAATTGCCTGAAAATGGACCCGATCAGCTCGTCGCTCGTCATTTCACCCGTGATTTCGCCGAGTGCGCGTTGCGCCTGGCGTAGCTCTTCTGCGACGAGCTCGAAGGCGCTGCGCTCGCCGAGCCGCGCCTCGGCGAGCGAGAAGAGGCTCTCCGCGCGCGCCAGTGCATCGAGGTGGCGGCGCCGCGCCGTAAACACGCCGGCTTCCGCGCCCTGGAAGCCTGCCGCAAGCTTGAGCCGTTCACGGAGCGCCGGCAGGCCGTCGCAGGTGCGTGCCGACAGCGCAACGACCGGCGCGCCTTCGCGCGAGGCGGGCGCGGGCTTCGCCTGCGGCAGGTCGGTCTTGTTCCACACGATCACGGCCGCGCATTCCACCGGCATTCCAGCGCGCTCCCCGGCATCGAGTCCCGCGGTCGCGTCGACGACGTAGAGCAGCAGATCCGCGCGTGCGGCCTCGGCGCGTGCACGACGCACGCCCTCCGCCTCGATCGCATCCGTCGAGTCGCGCAATCCCGCGGTATCGACGACGTGGATCGGCATGCCGTCCACGTGGATGCGTTCGCGCAGCAGGTCGCGCGTCGTGCCGGGAATGTCGGTCACGATGGCGGCGTCGAAACCCGCGAGCGCGTTCAGCAGGCTCGACTTGCCGGCGTTCGGACGCCCGGCGATCACGACGTGCAGGCCGTCACGCAGCGCCCGCCCCGCCGTCGCCGCGCGACCGATGCGCTTGAAGCGTTCGCGGATGTCCGCGAGCCGCGTCCGCACCTCATCGCTCGCGAGCAACTCGATGTCCTCGTCCGGGAAATCGATCGCTGCCTCCACGAACACGCGCAGCTGCACCACGACGGCCGCGAGTTCTTCCGCCTCGCGCGAGAAATCGCCGGCGAGGGTGCGCAGCGCCGCGCGCGCCGCCTGCCCCGAGCCCGCGTCGATCAGGTCCGCGATCGCTTCGGCCTGCGCCAGGTCAAGCTTGCCGTTGTGGAAGGCGCGCTCGGTGAATTCGCCCGCCCGCGCCGGCCGCGCGCCGAGTTCGAGTGCGCGCGCGACGAGCAGGTCCATGACGACCGGCCCACCGTGACCGTGCAGTTCGAGCACGTCCTCGCCGGTGAAGGAAGCAGGCCCTGGGAACCAGAGCGCAATGCCAGCATCGATGGCCTCGCCGGCGGCATCCAGGAAATCGACGAGCGTCGCGTAGCGCGGTGCGGTCTTGCGCCCGAGCAGACCCATCGCGATGGCGGCGGTCGCCGGTCCCGAAACGCGCACGATTCCGATGCCGCCGCGGCCGGGCGGCGTGGCCGCGGCGACGATCGTGTCCGAAAGGGCGGTCATCCCCGGGCAGTATACGAGTCCGCGGGCGCCGCTAGCCCGAGCAATGCCGGTGTCCGGTTTTCGCAAGAACAGACCGGATAACCGGCCACGGCGGACCCGCGGGGCATCACGAAAAGACGGTCAGCCGCCGCGATGCTTCTTCGACTCGGCCTCGACCACCCGGTTGATCTTCCACTGCTGGGCGATCGAGAGCGCGGTGTTCGTGAGCCAGTACAGCACGAGGCCGGACGGGAACCACATGAACATCGCAGTCATGATCACCGGCATGAAGGCGAAGACCTTTGCCTGGATCGGATCCGGCGGCGTGGGATTGAGCTTGAATTGCGCGAACATCGCCGCGCCCATCAAGAGCGGCAGGATGAAATACGGATCGCGCGCCGACAGGTCCTGGATCCAGCCGAAGAACGGCGCCTGGCGCATCTCCACGCTTTCGAGCAGCACCCAGTAGAACGCGAGGAAGAACGGGATCTGCACCAGCATCGGCAGGCAGCCGGCGACCGGATTGATCTTTTCTTTCTTGTAGAGCTCCATCATCGCGCGCGCCTGGCCCTCGCGATCGTCCTTGTAGCGCTCCTGCATCGCCTTCATGCGCGGTGCGATCGCCTTCATCTTCGCCATCGAACGGCCGCTCGTTTCCGACAGCTTGTAGAACACGAGCTTGATCAGGAGCGTCACGATGATGATCGCGAGCCCCCAGTTGCCGACGAACTTGTGGACCGGCGTCAGGATCCACTCGAACAGCGGCTTCGCCAGGAAAGTGAGCCAGCCGTAGTCGGTCGTGAGTTCGAGCTTCGGGCCGGCGGCCTTGAGCTGCTGCTGCAGTTTCGGGCCGACGAACAGCGTCTCGGAGAATTCCGCGGTGGCGCCCGCCGGCACGCTCCGGGCCGGGCCGACGACGCGCAACAGGTAATCCTGCTGGTCCGCCTTCACGTCGTAGAGATACGCCAGCCCCGCGGCGGGCACGATCGCCGCGACGAAGTGGTGCTGCATGCCGGCGACCCAGCCGCCGGTGATCGTGCGCGACAGCGCGCGGTCTTCGTCATCCTCGATGTCGAGCTTCTGGTAGCTCTCGCCGTCGTAATACGCCGGACCGCGGAACGAATACGTCTCCGGGTCGAACATCGACCGCTCGGTGCTCTGCGTGTGGCGGTTGAACTGCGCGTAGGAGGCGAGCCGCACCGGCGCGCCGGTCGCGTTCTCCACGTGATAGCGCAGTTCCATCTGGTAGGACCCGCGGCGGAACACGAAAGTCTTCGTCACCGCGAGGCCGGCGCCGTCGGTCCAGCGCAGCGGCACCGCGAGCGTGTCGGCCCCCTCCGCCAGCCGGTATTCCGTGGCGTCCGAGCTGAAGTGCGCCTTGTGATTCGGCTCGTTCCGGCCCGCCTCGCCGCTCGTCAGGCCCGACTGGAACACGAAACGCGTGTCCTTCGAATCGGTGTTGAAGAGCCGCACCGGCACGGACGGGTCGTCCTTGTGCTGCGGATAGGCCGGCAGATCCGCGCGAATCAGCTCGCCGCCCGCCAGGCTCAGGTCGAGATCGAGCACGCCGGTCACGATATGGACGATGCGCGACTCTTCCGGCGCAACTGCGTCGCCGTTGGCGGCGGGCACCGCCGGCGTTTCGCCCGGAGCTGCGGGCGCCGTCTCTGCGCTTTCGGCGGCGACGCTCGGCAGTTCATCCGCAAGCGCCCCGGCCGCCGCTTTTTCCGGCGTCGTGGTCGTCGTGGTTTCGATGGCCGGCGGCGGTGCCTGCGGCTTCGAGTCATCCTTGATCCAGGCGTTGACGTTCAGCCACAGCACGAGGCCGAGCGCGAGCCACAGCAATGCGCGCGGATTCGTCATGCGTGGCGCGCCTCCGGCACCGGGTCGTAGCCCGCCCCGCCCCAGGGGTGGCAGCGGCAGACGCGTCGCGTCGCGAGCCACGCGCCGCGCGCCGCGCCATGGCGCTCGATCGCTTCAAGCGCATACGCCGAGCAGCTCGGTTGGTAGCGACAGTTCCTGCCGAGATACGGGCTCAACAGGAAACGGTAGAGGTGGATCGGCGCCTGCAGCAGCGTTTTCATCGCGCCGCGCTCCCGATCCGCTGCCAGAGCGCATGCAGGCTCGCGAAGACGTCGGCGTTCGGCGCCGCGCGCGCCGCCGCGCGAGCCGTCACGAAGACGTCGACTGCGGGCAGCTCATGACGATGCATGCGGAAAGATTCGCGGATCAGGCGGCGCAGGCGGTTACGCCGGACCGCGTTGCCGATCGCGCGGGTGCCGACCGCCATGCCGAGCCGGGCCGTGCCCGCCTCGTTGGCTGTGCAGACCATCTGGAAGAAACCGTCCCCATGGCGTTCGCGCCCCTTGCGCGCGCGTTCGAATTCGGCGGCGGTGTGGAGTTTCTGTCCGGCCCGCAGTCCGTGACGCGCCGACGTAGGAACACTCGTCAGCGCTTGGCAGTGACGGCGAGACGCTTCCTGCCCTTGGCGCGGCGACGCTTCAGGACCTGGCGGCCCTTCTTCGTGGCCATGCGGGCGCGGAAGCCGTGCGTGCGCTTGCGCTTGATCTTGCTCGGCTGGTAGGTGCGCTTCGTCGCCATGATCCCAAACCTTTGAAATTAAAGGGACAACAGATGCTTGCAAAGGGCGGCAAGGTTACGGAGCGGCGCCCATCCTGTCAACCGCGAAGGGCTGTGGATAACTCTGGCGCGGGCTTCGTGGCGGCCTTAGACTCCTCGCGAATCCGTCGGCGGTTTTTAAAACGGGGATCCGCTCGTGCAGGGCTCGCTTTGGCATCGCTGTCTGCGTCAACTCGAATCCGAGGTGCCCGAGCAGCAGTTCAACACCTGGGTCCGCCCCTTGCAGGCCGTCGAGCAAGACGGCCGGCTACAGCTCCTCGCGCCCAATCGCTTCGTCGTCAACTGGATCGAGGAAAACCTGTTCGGCCGCATCGAGGAACTGGTCGATGCGGGCGCGAGCGGCCAGTCCCCGCGGGTGACGCTCGAGGTCGGCTCGCGCCGCGAAGATGTCCCCGCCCCGGCCACCGAGCCGGCGGCGACCCCCGCCCAGCCGCGCGAACCGCGGCTGATCGGCAGCCGTTTCAACCCGGATTTCACCTTCCCGACCTTCGTCGAGGGCAAGAGCAACCAGCTCGCCCGCGCGGCAGCGATCCAGGTCGGCGAGAATCCCGGCAAGGCTTACAACCCGCTTTTCATCTACGGCGGCGTCGGCCTCGGCAAGACCCACCTGATGCACGCGGTCGGCAACCTGATCCGCGAGCGGCGTCCGAACGCGCGCATCGCCTATGTGCATAGCGAGCGGTTCGTCAGCGAGATGGTGCGGGCGTTGCAGCACAACACGATCGCCGAGTTCAAGCAGACCTACCGCACGCTCGATGCGCTGCTGATCGACGACATCCAGTTCTTCGCCGGCAAGGACCGCTCGCAGGAAGAATTCTTCCATACCTTCAACGCGCTGCTCGACGGGCAACAACAGATCATCCTGTCCTGTGACCGCTACCCCAAGGAAGTCGCGGGCCTCGAAGAGCGGCTGAAGTCCCGCTTCGGCTGGGGCCTCACGGTCGCGATCGAACCGCCGGAACTCGAAACCTGCGTTGCGATCTTGATGGCCAAGTCCCAGGCCGCCGGTGCGGAATTGCCGGAAGAAGTAGCCTTTTTCGTCGCCAAGCGCATCCGCTCGAACGTGCGCGAACTCGAAGGCGCAATGCGCCGCGTGCTCGCGACCTCGCGCTTCACGGGCCGCGCCGTCACGCTCGAGCTCGCGCGTGAGGCGCTCAAGGACCTGCTCGCCGCGCAGGAACGCCTGGTCACGATCGAGAACATCCAGAAGACAGTCGCCGAGTACTACAAGATCCGCGTAGCCGACTTGCTGTCGAAGCGGCGCAGCCGTTCGATCGCACGGCCGCGCCAGGTGGCGATGGCGCTCGCGCGCGAACTGACGAATCATAGCTATCCGGAGATCGGCGACGCCTTCGGCGGCCGCGATCACACGACAGTGCTGCACGCCTGCGACCGTATCAAGGGCCTGCGCGAGACCGACCGCCGCGCGACTGAGGATTACCTCAACCTGTTGAGAATCCTGACCGGCTGATGTGGATAATGTGTGCGGCGCTTGGGGGGCGAATTCACTCCACAGCGCGTCCACAGGGGCGCCATAGGATACGGCGCATCGGTCCACGGCCTTTGGCTTCCCTGAAGTCTTTGCCGGCAGTCGCTTTTCGGGACTTTTCCACAGAAAATGCCGCCCTCTACTGCTACTACAGTTATAAGAAAGACTGTTACCGAATCAGGTGCACAGATGAAATTCAGCGCCGAACGCGAAAGCCTGCTCGCCGCCCTGCAGTCCGTCATCGGTGTCGTCGAGAGACGGCAGACCATGCCGATCCTCGCGAACCTCCTGCTCTCGGCGGAGCAAGGCAAGCTCTCGATCACTGCGACCGACCTCGAGGTCGAGCTCGTCGCGAGCGCCGAGATCAAATCCTCCGCCGACGGCCGGTTGACGCTGCCAGGACGGAAGCTTCTCGACATCTGTCGCTCGCTGCCTGACGGCGTGACGCTGACCGTTACTCAGGACGGCGACCGGGTGACCGTGAAGGCGGGGAAAAGCCGCTTTGTATTGGCCTCCTTGCCGGCAACGGACTTCCCGGTTATCGACGAGCTGGCGCAGCAGCAAACGTTGAACCTGCCCCAGGCCGATTTCCGGCGCTTGCTGGACAAGACACATTTTTCGATGGCCCAGCAGGACGTCCGCTATTACTTGAACGGGATGTTGCTGGAAACGGACGGGAAAATGCTGCGAACGGTCGCGACTGACGGTCATCGTCTGGCATTGTGCGAAATGGACCTGCCGACCACAGGCGGTCATCAGCAGGTCATCATACCGCGCAAAGGCGTGCTGGAATTGCAGCGTCTCCTGGGTACGGCGGGGGACGTCTCCATAACGATCGGATCGAATCACGTTCGCGCCCAGATCGGCGACGTTCGCTTCACATCCAAGCTGATAGACGGCCGGTTCCCGGAATATGGCCGCGTGATTCCGGCGGCCCCGGCTAAAGCGGTCGTCGCGGATCGCGAAGTTCTGCGATCCGCCCTGCATCGCACGTCGATCCTGGCGAACGAGAAGTACCGTGGGATCCGGCTGGCCCTGAAAAAGAACTCACTCACTCTCCAGGCGCACAATCCGGAACAGGAAGAGGCCGAGGAGCAGGTTGAGGTGAGCTACAAGGGTGACGAGCTCGAGGTCGGCTTCAATGTCGGTTATCTGCTCGATGCGCTCGCGGCCGTGGACGGCAACGAAGTCGAAATCGGCGTGACCGACGGTAATTCGAGCTGCCTGGTGCGCGCACCAGGTGCGACGAGCGCGCGCTACGTCGTGATGCCGATGCGGCTCTAGGGGTTTCATGCCCCTCGGCTGGTTCCGCGCGGAGCAATTCCGCTGTCTCGCGGAGGTCGAGTTCGAGCTGGACCCACGCGCCAATCTCTTCATCGGACCCAACGCCTCTGGCAAAACCAGCCTGCTGGAAGCGGCTTTTTTCCTGAGCCGCGGGCGCTCGTTCCGCAGCCGCCGACGCGACGCGCTGATTCGCCACGGACAGGATGCCTTCCTGTTGGCAGGGCGGAGTGTGGCGGGTCCGGCAGCGATTCCGCTCGGCGTGCGCGCCAGCCGCAAGGAAACAGAATGGCGAGTTGGCGGTGCGCCAGCCGACGGCATCGCGGATCTCGCCGAACAGTTTCCCGCGCAGGTCATCGACCCCGAAGTACACAAGCTGCTGGAAGAGGGCCCCGGCCGGCGCCGGCGATTCCTCGACTGGGGCGTGTTCCACGTGGAACACGGCTTCCTCGAGAATTGGCGGCGATTTCATCAGGCGCTGCGGCAACGGAATGCCGCGCTCAAGCAGGACGGCAGTGACCAGGATCTGGCGGCCTGGGAGCGGGAGCTCGCGGCAAGCGGGGAAATCCTGGCCCGCCAACGCGAAGACTATCTCTCGCGCTTGGCCGTGCCGCTGTCGAACATCGGCACGGCCTTGCTCGACCACCCGATCACTCTGGCGCACCACCGCGGGTGGGATGCGGGTGCTGCGTTGATCCAGGCGCTGGAGACCGGCCGGGCGCGCGATCGCCGCTATCGCGCCACCCAGGCCGGGCCGCATCGCGGCGACGTCGTCGTGCAAGTAGATGGACGGCCGGCAAAAGACCACGTCTCGCGCGGACAGCAGAAGCTGGTCGCCGCGGCCCTGATGCTCGCGCAACTCGACATCCAGGAACAAGAGAAGCCGGGCCGGTCAGCGCTATTACTCGATGATCCGGCCGCGGAACTGGATGCCGCTAATCTGGAGCGCCTGATGGCGATCGTGCAGAAACTGCCGGCTCAACTCTGGGTGACGTCACTGCGCGCGGAGATTCCCGGGCTGCCGGCGGGCGCGAAGATGTTCCACGTGGAACAGGGGCGGGTGGTCTCTGCTGGGTGATTCACGATAGGGGGAGATAGCGGCATGATGGCCGCATGATCGACGCAATTCGTGAATTAAGACGTCAGAACTTGTAGCCGATGGAGCTTGTGACCGAGTAGTCCGAGCTCTGGGCGCCGAGGGATTGCGGCTTACTGTCGTAGATGTGATCGAGCGAGAGTTCGGCGAACAGGTCCTTGATGATTTCGTATCGCAGGCTGACCGCGGCAAGCGTGCGGACGCGTCCGGAAATCGACAAGCTCGGGAAAACGAGCAGTCGGGTACCCAGCTGAAGTTCCGGCGAATCGAAACGGAACGCGTCGTAGTCCAGACCGAACAGCAGCTCCGTGCCGCTGATCTGCTGCCCATCGGCGAATTCCTCGCGTGTGCCGACCAATCCGCCGACCAGGCTCAGCTCCTGGTTCGTGTTCTGGATCAGGTAACGTCCGCCGCCGCCGCCGATCAGCGAGCGCAGGTCGAGGCCGAGCGAGTCGTTCTGCTCGAACCGGCCGAGACCGGTCCAGAACCAGCGATTGCCGAGGAATCGCCGCGTTTCGATGCCGACCGAGGCGGTGCCGGACGAGCCGGTTTCCGGCGCATCGCTCTCGGCCATGGACAAGTCGAGGCTCCAAAGCCGCTTGCGATCGCGATGCGTAATCTCGGCGCCGAGCGAGAGCTGGCCGACCTGGGTGGCGTCGCTGTAGCTGAAGCCGAAGCGGATATTGCCGTCGAGACGGCTGCGGAAACTACCGGCCTGGTCCATCTGCGCGACGCGCACGGCGTCGGCGACCGCAATCGTCGTCAACTCGCCGCCGGAATCCAGAACCGCGAGCGCGCCGGATTGGGAGGAGGGCGCGAGCTGGCCGAAATGCCGCTCGCCCGAGGCGCGTTCGACTTCGAACAGCAACGCGCTCTGGAGATTCGCGATCTGGGCCCACTCGATTTGCACCGTGCCCATGGTGTCTGTTTTGAACTCGAGCAGGCCGCGCTGCAGCCGCACGACTTCGCCGGTCAGCCGGTCGCCGTTCGCGAGCGTCACGACGTCGGTCTTCGCGGCGAGCGCCGGCGCGGCGGCGAGGAGGGCGGAAAAACACAGGAAAACTGCGGAAAACCGCTTGTTTTGCGTCATGTCGAGAACTCCACGGCCGGCCGCAGGGCCGCCGTCAGATCAGCGCGCCCAGGATCTTCTTCAGCAATTCGACAATCGGCACTTCGACTGCGGCGACCGCGAGGAGTGGCAGGAGCGCAGCCACCACCAGCGGCACGATCGCCCAGAGCTCGACCGGGAGCGGCTTGATGCTGCGGATCGTCTCGAAACCGGCGCCGATGTCGGCGAGCGAAGAAATGGTCGCGGAACCGGGTAGCGAGGAAGTCTCCGCGGTGAACAGTACCGTCTCGGCCTCGCGGTTGTGTCTAGCGGCGAGTTCGCCGTACTCGATCAAGCCGCTTTCCTTGAGGCGCCCGAGCAGCGGCATGAAGGCGAGCAACGGACCGACGCAGATGACGAGGATCAGCACAAGCCAGACGGCGGCGAGCGCGCCGAGCTGACGCACGGTCGCGTCCGCGTACAGGATTTCCTGCAGCGATGCGGCCGCGACCGCGCAGCTCTGCGCAAATACGAGCGGCACGAACATCTTCGGATAGAGCGTCATGAAGCCGAGTCCGCCCGCGCGGTCGGGGTGGGTCGGCACGAGCGCGAGCGGGAGCCGGCGGATCGACCAGAAAAGCGCGGTCAACACGCCGAAGCGCCACAGCCAGCGCAGCGAGAGGAAGAAGAAGAGTGGCATTGACACGATCAGCAGCCACCAGCCGGCGAGCGTGTATTCGACGCTGCCAGTCGCCGGCGCGCCGGCCCAGAAGCCGCCCGACACGAGAATCGAGTGATTCACCCATGAGAACGACAGCGCGCAGGCCGCGCCCAACAGCAGCAATTCCGCGAGGCCGCTGCCCGAGCGCCGGCCGGCGGTCAGGAGCAGCGAGAGGAAAGACCCGCGCGCGGATTCCGGCAGCAGGCCCGCTTGCGCGAAGCTTTCGAGCAGCCGCCCGAGCCGGGCCTCGGTGATGCGCTCGGTCACGATCAACACGAGCGGGCCGATCAGGCAGCGGGCATAGGCGTTGAAATCGGCCAGAAACCCCGGTCCGGACGGCGCCTCATGCAGGCCGCGCTCGAGCGCGGCGAAGATCGCGAGCGGCAGCCAGGAAAACCCGGCAAACAGCAGGCCGGTCGCGAGTGTCGGCAGCGCTTCGGCGTCCAGCAGGCCGAGGCGGCGCAGCAGGGCGTGGAACGGCCCCCGGCGAATCAACGAAGGACGTGGGTTTGCGGGCGCTTGCGGCATCGAAGCGGGAGACTACTGGAGATCGCCGGCGATTGTCCCCCCGTGGAATTGCGGGTATGGCGCAGCTGCCGGCCGCGCCCGCGGCCGGCAACCGTTGGATCAATTGCCCGGGGCCGGCGGGAATCCGGCGAGGATTTTCGCGACGGCTTCGCGCAGCATCTGCTGGCGCTTGGCCTGGTCGCTGGTCGCGCTGATGTTCGCGGTCGCGTAACCGTGGAACACCGGCCGTTTCTCCTTCGCGTCGAAGATGTCGATCGCGAGACGGCCCTCGGTGTACTGGCGGACGTCGACGTCGTTGTAATACATGCCGCCCCAGCGCCAGGCGCCGCGGTAGGCGACCGGGTAGGGCGTCGAAGTGACGGACACGCGGTCGCGGGCGCCGACGCCAAAGGCGACGACGAAATCCGCCTGCACCGGATCGGCGACGAGTTTCATGCCCTTCTCGCCGAGGCTCGCCTGGATGGCCGCCATGATGCGACTCTCGAGCAGCGGGTTGACGCCCTGGACGGAACTCACCATCGGGTGTTCGGATATCCACGCGTAACTGTCGTAGCCCGCGAACGAGAACGAGGGATCGTGGTCCGATACGACCTTGATCGTCTCACAGCCCTGCAATCCGGCCAGGGCGAGGAGCACGAGGGCAAGGGAGAAGCGGCGGCTGGCGGCATTCATGGCGATGGCTCCGTAGTTGTCCCGTTGATGTTAGTTCCAACGGTGGAATGTTGTCAGCAGCGAATGGCAGTGACATGTGGCGGCGGGATAGACTAACGGGCTGCGCGCCGGTCGTTCGCGCTGGATGGGGGCCTCGATGACACGTCTCACGGGATTCTGTTTTGCATTCGTGCTTCTCGCCGCCTGTGGTGGCGGCGAACCGGCGCCCGCGCCGGCTGCGAGCGTCACGAGCGATGCGCGCTGGCAGTACCCGCGCGAGCGCACCATCGAAGGACGCCGCGTCATCGTGCACGCGCCGCAGATCCGCAGCTGGGACAAGTTCGAACACTTCACCGCGCAGGTCGCCGTCGAGTTCCTCGACGAGAAGGCCGGGGCGAAGTTCGGCGTCGTCGAAGTATCCGGCGACACCGTCGTCGACTTGAAGGAACGCCTGGTCAAGATCGCGAAGCCGAAAGTGGATCGTGTCACCTTCACGGGCAAACCTTCGGCCGACCAGGAAGAGAACGTGCGCCGCGGCGTCGAGAAAGAGCCGCTCGAGGTGCCGCTCGACGTGTTCCTGTTCCATCTTGCGGGCGACGTGCTGGAATCGCCGCCGCCGGCCGGCTTCAGCGCCGAAGCACCGCCGATCTACGTGGTCGAGCAACCCGCCTTCCTGCTGTTCGTCAATGGCGAGGTGGTGACAGCGCCGCTCGCCGACACCGGCCTCGAAGTCGTCGTCAATGCCAACTTCCCGACGCTGCGCGACACCGCGAGCGGCACGTATTACCTGCTGAGCGGCAAGCACCGCTACTCCGCGACGAAAATGGGCGGGCCCTGGAACGCGGTCGACGAATTGCCGGCCGCATTTGCGAAGATTCCGAAGGAGGGCGACCACGCCGCAATTGCGGCGGCCGCCGCGACGAAGCCCGAAGGCGACGCGCCGCGGGTCATCACGACTTTCCGTCCGGCAGAAATCGTCGTGCTCGACGGCAAGCCGGTCGCGGAAGAGATTCCGGGCACGGGCGGATTGGAGACCATCACGAATACCGACAGCCCGTTGTTCCGCTTCGAGAAACGCTACTACCTGCTGGTCTCCGGCCGCTGGTTCAGCACTGCGAATCTCGCCGGCGGGCCGTGGAAGTTCACGATGCCGCTGCCGGAGGCCTTCGCGCTGATTCCTGCGGATCACGCGGACGCGGACGTTCGGTCTTCCGTACCGGGAACGATCGAGGCGCGCCGCGCCGCGCTCGAGGCGCAGCTGCCGACGAAGAAGGCGGTGAAGGCGGGCGCAGCGCCGGACGTGAAGGTGAGCTACGCCGGCGAACCGAAGTTCGAGCCGATACCGGAGACCGACGTCGCGCGCGCGGTGAACGCCGGGCACGACATCATCGAAAGCGGCGGACGCTACTACCTCTGCTACCAGGGCGCCTGGTACGTGGCCGACGCGCCGACCGGTCCCTGGGGCGCAACCGCCGACGTGCCGATGGCGATGTACCAGATCCCGCCGAGCTCGCCCGCATATCCGGTGACGCAGGTAACGGCGACCGCGGAGCCGGCGACGAAGACGATCGTCTATAGCTATCCGCCGTCGTACAGCTCGAACGTCTACGTCGTGTACGGCGTGCCGTACTACGGCACCGGCTGGTATTACCCGCCCTACATCTACGGCGCTTACTACTACCCGTACTACACCTCGTACGGCCACGGCAGCTGGTACAACCCGAATACCGGCCGCTACGGATCGCGCTCGGTCTGGTACGGGCCCTACGGCGGCTACAGCTACAGCGAGGGCTACAACCCGAACACGGGTCGCTACGGTTACGTCGAGACCGCCTGGGACGGCGACGAGTGGGCGAGCTACGGGGAGACTTACAACCCGCGCACCGGCGTGCGCCGTCAACGCGAACGGCACGGCCCTGGCCTTCGACGTGCCCCTGCTGGCGGCGTTCTTCTGGCTGGGCCCCATCCGGCTGGTTTGGGCGCTGCACGCGCAGTGCTTCGTGAACAGCATCTGCCACCTGCGGCCCGGCGTGCCCATGGGCGAGCCGACGGCGCGCAACCTGCCGTGGCTGGGCGTCATGCACGCGTGGCAGGGCG
>JANNKZ010000395.1:0-2553 GCA_031396515.1 Gammaproteobacteria bacterium | reverse complement strand
TTCCTTGCGCTTGGCTTCGAGACCGGTGAAGGCTTCGAGATCGAGCGCGTAGCCGCGCCGCGCGAGATTGCCGGCGATGCCTTGCGGGTCGCTGCGAAGCTGTCGGATGTCAATCACGGTCGTCGGGTCCTTTGCTGGCGCTGCTGGCCTCGTTGCCGCCGCGGCTGCGGATGCGCTCGAGCATTTCACGCAACTTGGCCTCCAGGCCGCGCGGAACCGGATCATAGTAATTGCGCGGCGCCATCGCATCCGGGAAATGGCGCTGGCCGGGCGCGAGGGCGTTTGCTTCGTCGTGGGCGTAGCGGTAACCCTTGCCGTAGCCCAGCTCCTTCATGAGACGGGTCGGGGCGTTGCGCAGGTGTAGCGGAACGTCGAGCGTGCCAAGGTCCTTGGCATCCTTCATGGCCGCGCCATAAGCCGCGTACACCGCATTGCTCTTCGGGCTGCAGGCCATGAACACGCAGGCCTGGGCGAGCGCGAGTTCCCCTTCGGGCGAGCCCAGCCGGTCGTAACAGTCCCAGGCCGCGAGCGACAGCGTGAGCGCCCGCGGGTCCGCATTGCCGATATCCTCGCTCGCCATGCGGGTGAGCCGCCGCGCGATGAATCCGGGATCACAGCCGCCGTCCAGCATGCGGCACAGCCAATAGAGCGCGGCATCCGGGTCACTGTCACGGACCGACTTGTGCAGCGCCGAGATCTGGTCGTAGAACTGCTCGCCCCGCTTGTCGAAGCGCCGGTGACCGCCCGCCGTCGCCGCACTTGCGTGCGCGAGCGTAATGCGGTGTCCGTCGGCCGCGAGGCCGGTGGCGACATCGAGCAGGTTGAGGGCGCGGCGCGCGTCGCCGTCCGCGGCTTCCGCGAGAAGCTGGAGCGCTTCCGGGTCGATGGCCGTGCCGGAGGCGCCGAGTCCGCGCACCGGGTCAGCGAGCGCCCGCTCGATGAGCGGCTTCAGTTCCGCCGGCAGCAGGGCCCTCAGCACGTACACGCGCGCCCGCGACAGGAGCGCCGAGTTCAGTTCAAACGACGGGTTCTCGGTCGTCGCGCCGATGAAGACGAGCGTGCCGTCCTCGACGAACGGCAGGAACGTATCCTGCTGCGATTTGTTGAAACGATGCACCTCGTCCAGGAACAGCACGGTCGCCGCGCGTCCGGCGGCGCGCTCCGCACGCGCACCCTCCACCGCTTCGCGGATGTCCTTGACCCCCGCAACGACCGCGGAGAGCGTGACGAACTGCGCCTTGCTGGCCTGGGCCGCCAGGCGCGCGAGCGTCGTCTTGCCGCTGCCCGGCGGGCCCCAGAGCACCATCGAATGCGAGATGCCGTCGGCAAGCAGTCTATGGAGCGGCCGGCCCGGCCCCAGCAGATGCTCCTGACCGACGAACTCCGCAAGGTTGGCCGGGCGCATGCGCGCAGCCAACGGGCGATGCCCGGACTCCGCGGAATCGATCGGCAGGTCGGCTTGCTGGCGCATGGAACGGCGATTCTAGCGCCGGCGCAACCAATCCTCGATGTGGCGGGCCCAGTTGCTGCGGCCGTTGCGGACGATCAGCCAGGCGGCGAGGACCCCCGCGCCATTCGCCGCCATGTCGCGCCAGTCGCCCTCTCGCGTCTCGGTCCAGAACTCCTGGGCGATCTCGATCGCCGCGCCAAGCAGCAGGCAGCGCAGCATCACGATCCAGACACGCTCCTCGGCGACGATGCCGCTCCCCGCGAGCGCGAGTGCGAAGTACATGAACAGGTGGCCGAACTTGTCGCCGCCGATGTCGGTGCCGGGCACCTGGAACGAAAGCAGGCTGCCGGTCGCGATAATCGCGGCGAGCGCCGCGACCAGGACCATCCAGAGCCTGCGAAATCCCGAACTGGTCAAGTCGCGCCGGCCGGTGCGCGACCGACGACGTCGACGCCCGGTGGCGGCGTGAACCGGAACTGCGAAGCATCGAGGCGCGGATTGCGCTCGACTCGCGAGAACTCGAGTTCAGTCGTCTGCCCCAGCCGGTCGAGCAGCGTCATACGGCGCAACTCGACTCCGGCGAAGCCGAGGCGCAATTCGCGGAAGTCGCCGTCGGCCTTGCGCGGCAGCAGGCGGCTCCACGCGAGCCCCTGGTCGCTGCCGCCGTCGCTGATCGTGAATTCCGCCTTCAGGTCGCCCTCGCCCGTCAGCAGCATCGCCGGCGTGCCCTCGAGCGTTTCCGCCGCCGGCCGGATGGTGACCTGCTCGAGGTCGACGTCGTGGAACCAGACCGTGACGCCGTCCGAGACGATGAGCTGCGCGGGCACCCGGTAGTCCCAGCGGAATCGCCCCGGCCGCGCGAGCGACATCGTGCCTTCCGCGGATTCGACCGGCTTGCCGCGCGCATCCGTCACGGACTGGCGGAATTCCGCGCGCAGGCTCTTGAGAGAACCGAAGGCCGTTTCGACCCGCCGTCCGGCCGCGGCGTCGGCGGCCGCGTCGCCGCGTGCCAGGTGCGGAGCCAGCAGGAGCAGGACCGCGGCGAGAGCGAACCGCATCAGGATTCCGGCGGCGGCGGCGCGAGCACTTCGCGGCTGCCATTC
>JANNKZ010000382.1:0-2926 GCA_031396515.1 Gammaproteobacteria bacterium | reverse complement strand
CGTGCTCGCGCGCATGGAGGAGCGCGGCGTCGTGCTGCAGCTCCACGGCGAGTCGCCCGCCGCCGACGTCGACCCCTACGACCGCGAGAACGACTTCATCGAGCGGGAACTCGTTCCGCTGCTCGACCGTCACCCGCGCCTGCGGGTCGTGCTCGAGCATGTGACCTCGGCTGCCGGTGTCGCCTTCGTGCGCTCGCGCCCGAAGTCCGTGGCGGCGACCATCACGCCCCAGCACCTGCTCTTCAGCCGCGGCGCGATGTTTGCCGGCGGCCTGCGGCCACACCTCTACTGCCTGCCGCTCCTGAAGCGCGAGCGGGATCGCGAGGCGCTGGTCGAGGCCGCGACGTCCGGGGATGCGCGATTTTTCCTCGGCACCGACAGCGCGCCGCACGCGCGCGGCGCGAAGGAGGCCGCCTGCGGCTGCGCGGGCGTGTTCTCGGCCCATGCCGCGCTCGAGTGCTATGCGCTCGCGTTCGAGGGCGCGGGTGCGTTGCCGCGACTCGAAGCCTTCGCCAGTTTCCATGGCGCCGATTTCTACGGCAAGCCGCGCAACAGCGGAACGGTCACGCTCGTGCGCGAGCCCTGGACGGTGCCGGAGCGCTATGCCTTCGGCGACGGCGAGGTCGTACCGCTCTTCGCCGGCGAACGACTGGCCTGGAAATTCGCGCCGCAAGGCGGCACATGAGCGCGCCGTTCCCGATGCGCGACCGGTTCCGCGGCTTCCTGCCGGTCGTCGTCGACGTCGAGACCGGCGGGTTCCATGCCTCGACCGATGCGCTGCTCGAGATCGCCGCCGTGCTGGTGTCGCTCGACGATGAAGGGCGTTTGGTGCGCGGCGCGACCATCCGCGAGCACGTGCGGCCGTTCGAGGGCTCGCGCATGGACCCGGCCTCGCTCGCGGTCAACGGCATCGACCCCTGGCATCCGCTCAGGATCGCGTCCGCCGAGAGCGATGCGCTTGGCGCTGTCTTCAAGGAGGTCCGGAAGGCCATACGCGAGCAGGACTGCACGCGCGCGATCCTGGTCGGCCACAACGCGTCCTTTGATCTCGGCTTCCTGAATGCGGCGGTCTCGCGCGCGGGAATCCGGCGCAATCCCTTCCATCCGTTTTCGTCTTTCGACACGGCGACGCTCGCAGGCGTTGCCTACGGCCAGACCGTGCTGTCGCGCGCGGCGCAAGCTGCGGGCCTTGCCTCGAACCGGGACGACGCGCACTCGGCCGCCTACGACGCCGAGCAGACCGCCGATCTCTTCTGCCTGATCTGCAACCAGTTCCAGCCGCTCTACGAGGCGGCCATGCGCAAGCTCGAGGGCACGATGCCCCCGGCCGAAACGAATCCGCTGCTGGAGCCGGAGCCCGAGTAATCCCGGCTCAGGTGATCGCGCCTGCTTCCTGCAGGAGCGTCTTGAGCTCGCCCGACTTGTACATCTCGACGACGATGTCGCAGCCGCCGATCAGCTCGCCCTTGACGTAGAGCTGAGGGTAAGTGGGCCAGCTGGAATAGGCCTTGAGCGCCTCGCGCAATTCCGGCTGCTCGAAGATGTTGACGTGCGCATAGCGCGCATTGACGGCGCGCAACGCCGCCGCGGTCTGGGCCGAGAATCCGCACTGCGGGAAGTCGGGCGTGCCTTTCATGAAGAGCACCACCGGCGCCGCGTCGAGCTGCTCCCGGATTCGCTGGGTCGTCGTTTCATCGATCATTGCTTTCCACGCTCCTGTTCATCCGCGAGCCGCCGGCCTTCCGCACGACCGACCGTCGCCCACTGCTCGGCCGCATTCATCCGCGTCCATTCCGCGATCTCGGCCAGAGTCCGGAAACAGCCGCGGCAGACGCCCCGTTCGTCCAGCGAGCAGATGTTCAGACAAGGGGAGCTGGGGCCGCGTTCGTCCATGTCAAAGGGGTGCTAACGCGTTGAATTATGGGGTGCGCTGGCCTATTCTTCAATGAATCCAGGGGAGACAGGCCATGAATCCGCTCACAAGCGTCAAGGGTTCGCTGATCACCGGCTTCCTGATCGCGATCCTGTTCGCGGTGTTCGCGGTGGACGGCGGCTGGAACGAGCTCGGGCTCGCGCGCTGGCTGCACATCATCGCCGGCATCACCTGGATCGGCCTGCTCTACTACTTCAACGCCGTGCAGGTGCCGGCGCTCGCGGAAGCGGCCGCCGACAAGGGCGGCCCGGGCGGCGCCGGCATCACGAAGTACGTCGCGCCGCGCGCGCTCCTGTGGTTCCGTTGGTCGGCAGTCGTCACCTGGGTGACGGGCGCCTGGTACCTGGCGCGCTCGGGTAATCTCGTCGGCGCCTTGATGCTCGGCCAGGGCGGCGAAGCCTTCAACGGCTACCAGTTCGTCATCGGCACCGGCGCCTGGCTCGGCTCCATCATGCTGTTCAACGTCTGGTTCCTGATCTGGCCGAACCAGAAAAAGATCCTCGGCATCGTACCCGCGACCGATGAGCAGAAAGCCGCCGCGCGCAAGACCGCGCTCTACGCCTCGCGCATCAACTACATTCTTTCGATCCCGATGCTGCTCTGCATGGCGGGCGCCATGCACGGCTTACCCTTCTAGCTCCCGCAGCGCCTCGTCGCAGCGCGCGATCTCGCGGGCGACTTGATCCGTCTTGGTCGCATCCTCGGCGGTGAGGATCCCGCGCCGCTTCATGTCCTGCCAGGTCGCGAGGCTTCGGGTAAATAGCTCGCGCGCGGCTTGCCAATGCTCGCTTCGCTCGGCCGCGCCGAGTCTTTCAATGCCGCCGAGGGCCGCATGGGCCGCGGCGACGCGCATGAAAACCTGTCCCCTCTGGCTGCTGCGCGTGCCGCTCGTCGGATCGGGCGCGATCGCGTCAAGCAGCGCGAGCGAACGCGAAATCTCCGCCACCGCGGCATCCCGCTCGCCGAGTCGTGCCTGCATCTCGCCAATGCGCG
>JANNKZ010000357.1:0-5318 GCA_031396515.1 Gammaproteobacteria bacterium | reverse complement strand
CCAGGATCAGCTCGCTCGTGCGGGCGAGCACCGAAGCCGCGGTCCAATCCGCGACTTCGCCGCTGCCGCTCACGGGCGATTCGAACAGGATGCGGCTCGAACCCACCTGAATATTCGCCCGCACCCGCAGCACGGGCCATCGTTCGAACTCCACGGGGATGCGGACGAAGTCGAAATCGCGCGCGTCGGTCTGCCAGACGTCGGGTTCCAGCGCATCGAGGACCCGATTGACCAGTTCCTGGGCGGGATGCCGCGACACGGCGACGCACTGGACGCCGCGTGGCAGTCCGCGCGCGAGTTCGGCGGCGCGTCGCGGCTCGATGTCACGCGGCGACGTTGCGTGGAACACGAAACCGATTGCGTCGGCGCCCGCAGCGACCGCGGCAGCGACCGCTTCCTCGGTGGTGACACCGCAGATCTTGACGAACAGCGTCATGCGGCGGCCCGGGTCGCGTCCCGCGCCGCGGCGAGCATCGTCCGGATCATCGCTTCCGGATCCTGCGCTTTCATCAGCGCGCTGCCGATCAACGCGAGGTCATAGCCGGTGCGCGCGACCTCCGCGCAGTCGTCTGGCGTCACGAGGCCGCTTTCGGCCACGCACGGCAGATTCTTCGGCAGCAGCGGCGAGAACTCCTTGAAGCGTTTCGGCTCGACCTCCAGTGTCTGGAGGTCGCGGCAGTTGATGCCGAACAGCACCGACGCGCCGCGGTAGACAACCGGCGCCGCAGCGACGGCACGCTCGATGTCCTTGATGTCGAAGGATTCGAGCAAGACGAAGAGACCGAGTTCGCGGGCGCCATCGAGCATCTCGCGCAACTGGGCATCGGAGAGCAGCCGGACGATCAGCAGCGCGCCGCCGGCGCCCGCTGCGCGCGCCTCATATAACTGGTACGGGTCAACGAGGAAGTCCTTGCGCAGGACCGGTATACCGTGTGACACCAAGGTCGCAGCCGCTACGGCGAGGTCATTGAGAATCCCGCGAAACCGCGTGGGCTCGGTCAGCACGGAGACGGCCGTCGCGCCGCCCGCCGCGTAAGCGGTGACCTGTTCCACCAGTCGATCTTCGTGCGCGAGGTCGCCCTGCGACGGCGAGCAGCGCTTGTATTCGGCGATCAAGCTGAATGTCTCATCCAGGCGCAGGGGCGGCGGAACCGGCGTTGCCAGTGCGCGCACGCGGAGTTCCGCGATCGGCTCGCGCATCCTGGCATCCGCAACGCGTTCGCGGCTTCCGCGCGCCATGATGTCGAGGAGGCCGCTCATGCCTGCTGCACCGCAGGCTGCAGCGCGATGCCGTCGAGCAGGCGCCCGGCCCGGCCATCGTCGATCGCGGCGGCCGCCAGACGCGCCCCGCTCGCTGCATCCGGTGCGGCACCTGTCACTTCGGCGACGAGGGCCGCGCCCATGACGAGCGCATCGCGATGACCGCCACCCTCGCGTCCGCGCAGGACGTCGGACAATCGGCGGGCATTGAAGGCGGCGTCGCCGCCGACCAGCTCTTCTTCGTTGCAGGCGGCGAGCCCGAAATCGGCGGCCGAGCGCTTCGAGCGCGCGACCGAGCCCGGCCGCACGTCGTAAAGCGTGAACGCGGTCGCCGGCGTCGGTTCGTCCCAGCCGCTGTCGCCGTGGACGACGAACACGCGCGCGACCGCCATGCCGGCGAGAGTCTCCGCCATCAGTTCCGCGACTTCCAGGCTCCAGGCGCCGATCACGGCATAAGGGACTTGGGCAGGATTGGCGAGCGGACCGAGCAGGTTGAAGATCGTGCGCACGCCGAGCGCAGCGCGCACCGGGGCGATGGCCTTCATCGCCGGGTGGAAATGCGGCGCGAACAGGAAGGTAAAGCCGGTGCGCTCGAGGCAGGCCACCGCCGCGCTCTCGTCGAGCGGCAACTGGAATCCGAGCGCCTCCAGCACATCCGCGCTGCCGGAGCGGGAAGACACTGAGCGGTTGCCGTGCTTGGCGACGCGGATGCCGGCGGCCGCGGCCAGGAGCGCAGCGCCGGTCGAGAGATTGAGGCTCTGCGAGCCGTCGCCGCCGGTACCGACCACGTCGGCGACGACCAGGCCCGGGTCGATGCACGGGCGGCGCGCGAGCGAACGCATCGCGCGCGCGAAACCCCGTACTTCGTTCGGCGTCGCGCCCTTGATGCGCAGCGCAGCCAGCAGCGCCCCCGTCATCGCCGGCGACATCCCGGGATCGGTCAGGGAGATCAGCAGATCGAAGGCCGCGCCCTCGGAGAGATCGCGCCGTTCCAGCAACGAGTCCAGTGCGTCCTTACCCGGGCGATTCATGCGGCACGCTCCATCGCGAGGAAAGACGCAAGGAGCTGCGGGCCCTCGGGCGTCAGGATGCTCTCCGGGTGGAACTGCACGCCCTCGACCGCGAGCGCGCGATGCCGCACGCCCATGATCTCGCCCTCCTCGGTCCAGGCCGTCACGTCGAGCGACTCCGGCAGCCGCCCACGCTCGGCGATCAACGAGTGATAGCGGCCGGCCTGGATCGGATTCGACAGCCCGGCGAACACGCCGCGCCCGTCATGCTGCACGGCCGAGGTCTTGCCGTGCATGAGGCGCGGCGCACGCACGATCGCGCCACCGAAGACTTCGACCAGCGCCTGGTGACCGAGGCAGACGCCGAGCACCGGCACCGTGCCGGCAAAACGCTCGATCATTTTCATCGACACGCCCGCATCCGCGGGCTTGCCGGGGCCGGGCGAGATGCAGAGATGCGTCGGCTCGAGCGCCACCGCCTCGTCCACGCCGATCTGGTCGTTGCGGTGCACGTGCACGTCGGCGCCGAGCACGAGGAAAGCCTGCACCAGGTTGTAGGTGAACGAATCGTAGTTGTCGATCAGCAGCAGGCGCGCGCTCACAGGCCTTCTCCCGCGAGATCCATGGCGCGGCGCATCACTGCGCTCTTCGCGACGATTTCGTCGTGTTCGCGCGCGGCCGTGCTCTCAGCGACGATGCCGGCGCCCGCCTGGTAGCTGTAGCCGCCCTCGCCGAAGACCATGGTGCGGATCGTGATCGCCTGGTCCATGTCGCCACCGCAGCCGAAGTATCCGACCGTGCCGCCATACAGGCCGCGACCGACCGGTTCGAGTTCGTCGATCAGCTGCATCGCGCGGACTTTCGGCGCGCCAACCAGCGTGCCCGCCGGAAACGCTGCCGCGAACAGGTCGAAGGCGTCGCGACCGGCGGCGAGCTCGCCGTCCACGCCGCTGACGATATGCATGACGTGGCTGTAGCGCTCGATAGCGCGGAACGGATGGACTCGCACGGAACCGGCGCGGGCGACGCGGCCGAGGTCGTTGCGCGCCAGATCCACGAGCATCACGTGCTCGGCGCCCTCCTTCGGGTCGGCGAGCAGCCGTGCCGCATGCGCTTCGTCTTCGCGGTCGTCGCTGCCCCGCGGCAGCGTGCCGGCGATCGGGCGGAGTTCCGCGTGCCGGCCGCGCAGGCGCACGAGCGCCTCGGGCGAGGAACCGACCACCGAGAGGCCGCCCGCCTCGACGTAATACAGGTAGGGGGAAGGATTGAGCAGGCGCAGCGCGCGATAGGCCTCGAACGGATCGAGCTCGCATTCGCCCTCGAAGCGCACTGACATCACGAGCTGATACACGTCGCCCGCGGCAATGTGGCCCTGGGTACGCAGCACGGCGTCGTCGAACGCGGCACGGCCGAGGCTCGCCGTGGCGGGGGAATAGCGAAAAGGCTTCTTCTCGCGCGGCAGGGCGGCGGCGAGCGCCGCCGCAACCTCGCGCTTCAGCGACTGGCGCTCGAGCTCATGGCCGTCGTGCAGGAGCGTGACGCCGCGCGTCAGGTGATCGAACACGAGCAGCGAGCGCGGCGCGAGATAACAGGCCTCGGGCACCAATCGGCCATTTGCGCGCGCCGGCGCGAGCGGCTCGAACGAGCGCACGAGATCGTAGGCGGAATAGCCGACGAGCCCGCCGGCGAGCGGAATGCCGGTCGCATCCGGAAGGAGCCGCGGCGCGCGTGCAAGCGCTTCGCGCAAGCTGGCGAGCAGTTCCTCGCGGCCGGCCGGGCGGCGGCGGCGCTCACCGTCGATCGTGAGCCCGCCCCCGTCGAGTATCCATTCGAGGCAGTCGCCGAAACCGATGTAGGAATAGCGCGCGAGGCGATCACCCTGCGGGACGCTTTCCAGCAGGAATCGCGGACGCAGCGGACGCAGTTTCAGGAACGCCGAAACCGGCGTGTCCAGGTCTGCTGCGATGTCGTATGCCATGTTCGTGCGCATGAAAAAAAACCCACCCCCGGTGCGGCCGGAGATGGGTCCTGGTTGTACGTTTAAAAACTAAGCGAAAACTACGCGACCAGCGCCCACTCCTGGGAGGGGTGCCACCACCAGCGGCGATCGGCGGACATGCGGTCGGTGCTCATCTGGGACCGAGTATTGACTGGCCCCGGGGCGGCGGTCAAGCAAAGCCTACGGAGCTGCCCCGGAGCCGATTTCCGCAGCAGCAGACTGAAGATCGAACGCTCCATTGCTCTCGACGAAGAAGATGCATTCCGACGCAGGGTCGCAACTGGTCGTGTGCCGGTATGTTCCCCCGGGCTGCAACAGGTAGGAACTGGGGCCCAGCCGGAATTCTGGTTGACCTTCCGGACCCTGGATGTAGGTGCCAGCCAATATGACGAGCTTCATGGCGTGTGTGTGCGTATGCAGCGGAGCCGAGAATTGGACTTCCCCCGATTTTCCGGACACCGAGGTTAGGTGGGATGATGATCTCGGAGGTGTCAGATGGGAAGGCGGAGTTTCACCAATGAGTTCCGGCTCGAGGCGGTCAAGCTGGTGCGCGCCCCTGGATTCCAAGGCAAGCGCGATAGCAGAGAAACCGGCCAGCGCCACTCCCGCTTCCACTAGCGCGTACAGGTAGCTCTCGCCGTCCATAACTGGCGCCTCCTAACGTCCGCGATCAGCGGCGGCGCGCAGTCGGCGCGCCGCTTGCTGACCGAAAGCTGTGAAAACCGAGTGCTGACCCTGCAAGCGGCGTGACGACAAGCGCTGAACGCTGCATCGCATAGTTGGATGTCACGATGCCCAATCGAGCTTGAGCTGCTTCTTCTCTGCGGCACAATCCCGCAAGTACAGATTGATCAGATTCTGGTACGGAATGCCGCACTGCTCGGACAGGCTCTTGAAGTATTGGACAGTGTCCGTGTCGAGCCGAATCGTAATCTGGCGCTTAGGCTTGCTCAGATATGGATTGGGCACGGACTTTGAAAAATCGTAGCGCTTTCTCATGGTAGCCACCTAGCGTAATCATGTCGTTCCGAGGGGTCTGCTTTTCGAGC
>JANNKZ010000342.1:0-1953 GCA_031396515.1 Gammaproteobacteria bacterium | reverse complement strand
CGACGTCATCCCCGGCCACCAGGCCGATAAGCGCATCCTCGTGCTGCGCCAGCCGGTCGGGGTGGTCGCGGCGATCACGCCGTGGAATTTCCCGGCGGCGATGATCACGCGCAAGGTCGGCCCGGCGCTCGCGGCAGGCTGTACCGTCGTCTGCAAGCCGGCGACGCAGACACCCTTCTCCGCGCTTGCGCTGGCCGACCTCGCCGAGCGTGCCGGCATACCGGCCGGCGTCTTCAACGTCATCACTGGTCCCGCGCGCGAGATCGGCGGCGTGCTGACCGGCGATGCGCGCGTACGCAAGCTGTCGTTCACAGGATCCACGCAGATCGGCAAACTGTTGATGACGCAGTGCGCAGCGACCATGAAGAAGGTCTCGCTCGAGCTCGGCGGCAATGCGCCCTTCATCGTGTTCGAGGACGCCGACCTCGACGCCGCGGTGGCGGGCGCGATCGCCTCCAAGTACCGCAATACCGGCCAGACCTGCGTCTGCGCGAACCGGCTGCTGGTTCAGGACGGTGTCTACGAGGCGTTCACGGAGAAACTGGTCGCGGCGGTCAAGAAGCTCCGCGTCGGCGACGGGCTCGCGGGCGAAACCGAGCAGGGTCCGCTGATCGACGGCGCGGCCATCGCGAAGGTGGAAGAACACGTATCGGACGCGACCGCGAAGGGCGCGAAGATCGTGGCCGGCGGCAAGCGCCACGCGCTCGGCGGCACTTTCTATGAGCCGACCGTGCTGACCGGCGTGACCCGGGACATGATGGTCGCACGCGAGGAAACCTTCGGTCCGGTGGCACCGCTCTTCCGTTTCAGGACGGAAGCAGAAGCGATCGCGATGGCGAACGACACCGAGTTCGGCCTCGCGAGCTACGTCTACACCCGCGACCTCGCACGCTCCTGGCGCGTGTCGGAAGCGCTCGAGTACGGCATCGTCGGGCTCAACACCGGGATCATCTCAACCGAGGTCGCGCCATTCGGCGGCGTCAAGGAATCGGGCACCGGCCGCGAAGGCTCGAAGTACGGGATTCTCGATTACACCGAGCTCAAATACGTCTGCGTCGGCGGCGTGCAGTAGCCGCGAGGCCAGCCCGGCTCACTTAGGGCTTCGACTTGCCATCCAGGAAGTGTTGGGCCTCCCACGCCAGTATCGTCTTGTCCAGTTCGTCGGCTTTCTTCGCGTTGATCTTCCGCAATGAAGCGGAAACCCGCCTGGCGTCATCGGGTTGGTTCATCGACGCATGCTGCCGGGCAAGATTGGAGTAGTAGAGCGGCTCACTGGGCTTCAGTCGCACGGCCTCCTTGAATTTCGCGAGCGCAGCGTCTTTCTGGTCCAGTTCGTCATGTGCAAGGCCCATCTGGTTGATCGTCCGTGCGTCGTTCGGCCTGAGGCGCAGACTTTCACCGTAGGCAGCCAGCGCTTTTTCAAATTGTTTCAGGCCGAACTGGTGGACTTCGCCGATCCAGTAATGGGTCTCGGGGTCCGCGGGATCCAGGCGCGCCGCTTCCTTCAGGCTCGCCATTGCTTCCGGGTATCGCTTGGCCAGATGGTAATTCCAACCCAGGCTAAACTGGATGTCAGCGTCGCCCGGCTTGAGTCGCAGTGCCTCACGCAGCGCCGTAACCGACTGGTCAAAGTTGCCGAGTTCCCGCCAGGCGCTGCCAATCCACTGAAACGCGCTTGCCGCCGTGAACGCATCCGGCGTGAGTGGAATAGCCGCCTGGAAGGCGGCGATCGAACCCTTGAAGTCCTTGGCTTGGTACAGCTTCTGCCCGCGCGCCATCTCGGCTGCCGCGGTGGGCTGCGCAGACGATTGAGGTTTCGTCGGTCCCGCCTTGTCGATCGCGGCCTGCAGCGTGTCGGCCCGTGTCCGATCGAGTGCCTGCAGTTTTTCACGCACTTTTTGCGCTTCGTCGAGGCGGCCCAGCCTGATCAGGACACTACCCGCACTCGCCAGG
>JANNKZ010000451.1:0-9440 GCA_031396515.1 Gammaproteobacteria bacterium | reverse complement strand
CTGGCACTTCGCCAACGATGCAACGCCGCCCGCCGAGCTCCGCTTCCGCCTGCTGGTGAACGAGGCCGAGGCGGTCATGCTCGCGGCCGCGCGCGGTGTCGGCATCACGCAGACCATGGACCTGCTGGCGGCGCGGGAGCTAGTGGACGGCAACCTCGTGACCGTCCTGACCGAGCACACGCGCGAAGGGCCGCCGCTCTCGATCGTCCACACCCCCGCCGCGCAACGCCTGGCACGGGTGAGGGTTTTCTCAGAATTCCTGCGCGGGCTCTGCGAGTACGTTGTGCAGCGAGCGGCGGCGCATACCGGGCTGAAGCCCATCCCTTGAAAAGGCGACACGAAAGGAGGGATGCACCCATTTGCCAGGCGACCCGCCTGCCGGGCTGGCTCGCTCGCTCAGAAGAGAAGAATAGGAAAATTCGCTCGCTCGCCACCCGTCCGGCTAGCCGCCTGGCCGGAAGAGGGTGCCGCCCCTTTTTGGTGTTAGCATTTCCGGCCTGATGACAGCCCGCGAAGCGCAATCCAACGCGACGTCCGACCGGGTTTCGGCAACGGTCCGCGACTACTTCGCGCTGACCAAGCCCAAAGTCGTGTCGCTCATCATGTTCACGGCGATCGTGGGCATGTTCCTGGCCGTGCCGGGCTTCCCGCCGGCGGCCGCGCTGGTCTGGGGCACGATCGGCATTGCGCTCGCCGCGTCCTCCGCCGCCGCGATCAACCACGTGCTGGATGCGCGCATCGACGCCGAGATGGCGAGAACGCGCAGCCGCCCCCTGCCGCGCGGCGCGGTGTCCGAGGCTTACGCGCTGTCCTTCGCCTTCGTGCTGGGCGCGGGCTCGATGCTGATTCTCGCGCTGCTCGTCAACGCAATGACGGCGATCCTGACTTTCTTCTCGATCATCGGCTACGCGATCGTCTACACGGTCTGGCTCAAGCGCGCGACGCCGCAAAACATCGTGATCGGCGGGGCGGCGGGCGCCGCGCCGCCGGTGCTCGGCTGGACCGCCGTCACGGGCCTGGTCGATTCGAACGCGCTCCTGCTGTTCCTGATCATCTTCGCGTGGACGCCGCCGCACTTCTGGGCGCTGGCGATCGCGCGGCGCGACGAGTACGCGCGCGTCGGCATCCCGATGCTGCCGGTCACGCACGGCGTCGAGTACACGAAACAGTTCATCTGGTACTACACGGTGCTGCTGTCGGTCGTGACGGTGCTGCCGTTCCTGACCGGCATGTCCGGCGGGTTTTATCTCGCCGCCGCGCTCGTGCTCGACGGCGTATTCCTACGTCATGCGTGGTTGTTGCGGAAGTCCGAGCGCGCCGATCTGCCGATGCGCACCTTCCGCTTTTCGATCAATTATCTGGCCTTGCTGTTCGCGGCACTCCTGGTCGATCACTACCTGCCACGGGTTTTCTAGATGCGCTGGCGCGGTGGAAGGCAGAGCGACAACGTCGAAGACCGCCGCGGCACGCGCGTCGGACGCGGCGTCGTCGGAGGCGGTATCGGCACCATCGCGCTCGCACTGGTCGCCATGTATTTCGGCGTGGACCCCAGGGTCGTGCTGCAGATGGCGGGCGGCGGTGGTGGCACGACGACCACCGAAGTGCCGTTCGAGGAAACCGCCCAGGAAGCGGAGTTGCGCGAGATCGCCGGCTTCACGCTCGGCCAGACCGAGACAGCCTGGGGAGAGCAGTTCGCCGCGATGGGCGGACAGTACCAGCCGACGAAACTGGTGCTGTTCCGAGAGAACGTCGAATCCGGGTGTGGCGTCGCCGATTCCAGAATGGGACCGTTCTACTGCCCTGCTGATCAGCAGGTCTACATCGACGTGCTTTTCTTCAATCAGATGGCAGAGGAACTCAGGGCGGGCGGCGATTTCGCCTATGCCTATGTAGTCGCCCACGAGGTCGGACATCACGTGCAGAACCTGCTCGGCATTTCCGGCCGCGTGCAGGAGATGCGCGCGCGTGTCGGGGAAGTCGAGGGTAACCAGCTTTCGGTGCGGACCGAGTTGCAGGCAGATTGCTTTGCCGGGCTCTGGGCCAATCACGCGGGCCGGGCGGGCGTGCTGGAGCCGGGCGACGTCGAGGAAGGCCTGCGCGCCGCGGCCGCGATCGGCGACGACCGCCTGCAGAGCAACGCCGGACGCTCGGTATCCCCGGATTCCTTCACCCACGGCACGTCCGAGCAGCGCAATCGCTGGCTCCGGCGCGGGCTCGACAGCGGCTCCTTCGAGGCCTGCGACACCTTCAAGTCGGCCGACCTCTAAGCCGTGGCGGCGCACACGCACCCGGTGCCGGAAGACTTCGGCGCGAATGCCGTCGTCAAGCCCGCCGACTACGAGGCGATGTACCGCGAGTCGGTCGAGGACCCTGAAGGTTTCTGGGCGCGCATCGCCAAGCGCATCGACTGGATGCGGTTCCCGACGCGCATCAAGGACGTGTCCTTCGATCCCGCGGATTTCCGCCTGCGCTGGTACGAGGACGGCGAGCTCAACGTCACGGTGAGCTGCCTCGATCGCCAGCTGGCGAAACGCGGCGAAAAGACCGCGTTCCTGTTCGAGGGCGACGATCCGTCGGTCTCCCGCCGCATCAGCTATCGCGAGCTCTACGAGCAGGTCTGCCGCTTCGGCAATGCGCTGCGCAAGCTCGGCGTCAGGAAAGGCGACCGCGTCACGATCTACATGCCGATGATCCCGGAAGCGGCGGTCGCGATGCTGGCCTGCGCGCGCATCGGCGCGGTGCACTCGGTCGTGTTCGGCGGCTTCTCGCCGGACGCCCTCGCCGGGCGCATCGAGGATTGCGCCTCGACCATCGTGATCACGGCCGACGAGGGCGTGCGCGGCGGCAAGCGCATCCCGCTCAAGGCCAACGTGGACGCCGCAATCGCCTCACGGAAGCTCCCGGTCCGGAATGTCGTCGTCGTGCGCCGCACGGGCCTGGATGGCGAATGGGTCCTGAACCGCGACGTCAGCTACGAGGAAATCGTCGCCGCCGAGGCCGCCGTTTGCGAGCCGGAGTGCATGGGCGCCGAAGACCCGCTATTCATTCTTTATACGTCCGGCTCGACCGGCAAGCCGAAGGGCGTACTGCATACCTGCGGCGGCTACCTCGTTTACGTCAACTTCACCTTCGCCTGCGTCTTCGATTACCGCGAGAACGACGTCTACTGGTGCACCGCCGACGTCGGCTGGGTGACCGGCCACAGCTACATCGTTTACGGGCCGCTGTCGAACGGCGCGACCAGCCTGATGTTCGAGGGCGTGCCGAACTACCCGGACACCTCGCGCTTCTGGTGCGTCGTCGACAAGCACAAGGTCACGATCTTCTACACCGCACCGACCGCGATCCGCGCGTTGATGCGCGACGGCGATGCGCCGGTCAAGGCCTGCTCGCGCGCGTCGCTCCGGCTGCTCGGCTCAGTCGGCGAGCCGATCAATCCGGAGGCCTGGGAGTGGTATCACCGCGTGGTCGGCGACGGGCGCTGCCCGGTCGTGGACACCTGGTGGCAGACCGAGACCGGCGGAATCCTGATTTCGCCGCTGCCCGGCGTGACGATGCTGAAGGCCGGTTCCGCGACGAAGCCGCTGCCCGGCGTGCAACCGGCGCTGGTCGACGGCCACGGCCACATCCTCGAAGGCGCAACCGAAGGCAACCTCGTGCTGCTCGACAGCTGGCCCGGCCAGATGCGCACGGTGTACGGCGACCATCATCGTTTCATCCACACCTATTTCACCCACTTCCGCGGCAAGTACTTTACCGGCGACGGCGCGCGCCGCGACGAGGACGGCTACTGGTGGATCACCGGCCGCGTGGACGACGTCATGAACGTCTCCGGTCATCGCATCGGCACGGCGGAGGTCGAGAGCGCGCTGGTCGCGCACGCCAAAGTCGCCGAGGCCGCGGTCGTCGGCTGTCCGCACGAGGTGAAGGGCCAGGGCATTTACGCTTACGTCACGCTCGTTGCCGGCGAGGCGCCGTCCGAGGGACTCCGTGCCGAACTCACGCAATGGGTACGCAAAGAAATCGGGCCAATCGCGACGCCGGACTTCATCCAGTGGGCACCGGGACTGCCGAAAACCCGCTCCGGCAAGATCATGCGCCGCATCCTGCGCAAGATCGCCGCCGAGGAACACGAGCAGCTTGGCGACACTTCAACGCTCGCCGACCCCGCGGTCGTCGCCGATCTCGTGGCGAATCGCCGCGGGTCCGCGAAGTGAAGCGCATTGCCGCGCTCGCGCTCCTGTTCGCGGCCGCAGGCACTGTGGGCGTTGCCGGCGCCGATGAGCGCGTCAGGATCGGCAGCTGGAACCTGGAATGGATGATGACGCCCGCGACTTTCGACTCGCTGGCGTCTGCTTGCGCCGGCGCAGGGCGGCGCGTCGGCGGCAGCGAGCGCAGCATTCCCTGCAACCTCGTGCCCGCTTCGCGCTGGAGCGAGGCCGATCTCGCCCGGATCCGCGCCTTCGCCGCGACGCTGCCGCTCGACGTGATCGCCCTGCAGGAGACGGACGGCGTGGACGCCGCCGCTAACATCTTCCCGGATCGCGACTTCTGCTTCACGAAACGGCTCCACGTGCAGAACGTCGGCTTTGCGATCCGCCGCGGCATTCCGTTCCGCTGTCATCGCGACTACCGGGCGCTTGGCTTGCCTGAAAACGACGTGCGCTGGGGTGCGGACCTCACGCTCTATCCCGGCACGCCGCGCGAAGTGCGGCTGCTTGCCGTGCACCTGAAAGCCTCCTGCAACCGCGATCCGCTGACCGACCCGCGCGACGACTGCCGGATGCTCCAGCAGCAGGTACCGATCCTCGAGGACTGGATCGACCGGCGCGCGCGGAACGGCGACGCCTTCGCGGTGATCGGTGACTTCAACCGCCGCTTCGACCGCGAGCAGGATTCCGCCCGCGATGCGCATGGGCGTATCGTGGCGATGTGGCCCGAGATCAACGATGGCGAGCCGGCCGAGGCGGACCTCACCGACGCCGGCATCGACCACGGACCGGTCGGCTGCAACAACGGCCACGGCGCGCGCATGCCGATCGATCACCTCGTGTTAGGGCGCAAACTGGCGCGCCGGATGGTCCGGAACTCGTTTCGCAGCTGGGACTACCCGGCGGGCGGGCGTTGGCCCGATCACTGCGTTGTTTCGGTCGATCTCGACCTGGGGGGCCGTGATGGCGTATGACAAGGACAACATTTTCGCGCGCATCATCCGCGGCGAAATTCCCTGCCACCGCGTGCATGAAGACGTGGATACGATTGCTTTCATGGACATCATGCCGCAGGCGGAAGGCCACGTACTGGTCGTGCCGAAGATCGCGGGCGAGGACGTTTTCTCGACGCCGCCCGAGTCTCTCGCCGCCGCGATCCGCACGGCGCAGACGGTCGCGCGCGCGGTGAAGCAGGTGTTCGCGCCGCCCGGCGTCATGATCGCCCAGCTCAACGGGCAGGCCGCGGGGCAGAGCGTATTCCACCTGCATTTTCACGTGATTCCGCGCTATGCCGGCAAGGAGCTCGGCATCCACGCCGCGGCGCAGGCCGATCCCGCGAAGCTGGCCGCACATGCCGAGCGGCTGCGCGCGGCAATCGCGGGTGCGGGCCGATGACTGCGAACGGGATTTTCTACCAGCGCGTGCTCGCGGTCGGTGGGCTCGCGATCGTCGCGGTGCTGCTGTTCCAGATCCTAGAGCCGTTCCTCGGCCCGCTCGCCTGGGCGATCTTCCTCGGCTTCCTGATGCAATCCTGGCAAGCGCGCCTGACGAAATGGCTGCGGGGCCGCGCCTCGATCTCGGCCTTTGCGTTGACGATGCTCGTGCTCGTGCTGTTCCTCGGCCCGTTGACCGCGCTTGCGGTCGCGTTCGCGCGCCAGGCGACGGAACTCGCCGCCCGTCTGCAGGTCTGGATGGGCCAGCAGCAGGGCACTGGACTGTCGAAGCTCACCGAAATCCCGGTCGTGGGCTCGGCGCTCAACTGGCTCGACGAGAACGTGCAGGTGAGCGCAGCCCACGTGCAGGCCTGGCTGGCCCAAGGCAGCAAAGGCCTGTTCGACCAGCTCGCCGCGCTCGGCGGGACCGCCTTCCTCGGCGCGGTCGGAACCGTGCTCGCCTTCACCGCGATGCTGTTCCTGCTTTTCTTCTTCATCCGTGACGGGCGCGCGATCGCGCGACGCGGCGCGAGCCTCGTGCCGCTCGAATCGGAGCGGCGGGAGGAACTGGCAGACATGCTCGCCGCGGTCACGCGCGCGGTCGTGCGCGGCACCGTGTTGACCGCGCTGATCCAGGGTTTCCTGCTGGGGATCGGCTTTGCAGTCGTCGGCCTGCCGGCGCCGGTCGTGTTCGGCGTGGTCGCGGCCGTGCTCTCGGTCGTGCCGTTCGGCGGGACCGCGCTCGTTTGGGTGCCGGCCGTCGTCATGCTGGCCGTGCAGGGCTCTTACACACAAGCCGGCGTGCTGCTCGCCTTCGGCGTCGTCGTCAGCACGGTCGATAACTTCCTGAAACCGCTCCTGATCTCCGACCGCGCCGAACTGCCGACGCTCGGCGTCTTCATCGGCGTGCTCGGCGGGCTCGCGGCCTTCGGCATCATCGGCCTGTTCCTGGGGCCCGTCGTCATCGCCCTCGCCCTCGCCCTCGTCGATTTCGCGCGCGAACACCGCAAATAACTAAAGGGGTCGCATCCCTTTAGGCAGGAATTCACCAAAAGGGATGCGACCCCTTTCGGCCCGGACCAGCCTGTAGAATCCGCGCTCCACGATGGACAGCCTGCTCGACACCCTGAACGACGCCCAGCGCGCCGCGGTCTCCGCGCCCGTGGGGCCGATACTCGTGCTCGCGGGCGCGGGCAGCGGCAAGACGCGCGTACTGACCCATCGCGCCGCCTGGCTGATCATCGAATGCGGCGTCTCGCCGCACGGGCTGATGGCAGTCACATTCACGAACAAAGCCGCGGCCGAGATGCGCTCGCGCATCGAATCGCTGCTGCGGGTTCCCGCGGACCCGCTGTGGATCGGCACCTTCCACGGGCTCTCGCACCGCATGTTGCGGCGCCACTGGCGCGAGGCCGGCCTGCCGCAGCACTTCCAGATCCTCGACGAGGACGACCAGCAGCGCCTCGTGCGCAGAATCATCCGGGAGCAGAAGCTCGACGAGCAACGCTGGGTGCCACGCGAGGTCCAGGGCTTCATCAATTCCAACAAGGATGAGGGCCGGCGGGCGAAGAAGCTCGATGACCGCAACGACCCGACGCGTCAGCAGCTCATCCGGCTCTACACCATCTACGAGGCGCGCTGCCAGCAGGCCGGCGTCGTGGATTTCGCGGAACTGCTGCTGCGTTGCTACGAGCTCCTGCGCGACACCCGCGAACTCGGCGACTACTACCGCGAGCGTTTCCGCCACGTGCTCGTGGACGAGTTCCAGGACACGAACGGCGTCCAGTATGAGTGGCTCAAGCAGCTGGTCGGCAAGACCGGCGCACTGTTTGTGGTCGGCGACGACGATCAGTCGGTGTACCGATGGAGAGGCGCCCGCGTCGAGAACATGCAGCACTTCAAGCGCGAGTTCGGCGCAACCGTCTACAAGCTTGAACAGAACTACCGCTCGACCGCCGTGATCCTCGGCGCGGCGAACGCCGTGATCGCCAGGAACTCGGATCGCATGGGCAAGGAACTCTGGACCGCGGAGAAAGGCGGCGAACCGATCCGCGTCTATGCCGCGTTCAACGAGCGCGACGAAGCGGACTTCGTGCTCGACCGCATCCGCGAGCATTCCGCCCGCGGGCTGCCGCTCGCCGCGGCCGCCGTGCTCTATCGCAGCAACGCCCAGTCCCGCGCCTTCGAAGAGGCGCTGATGGCAGCGCGGATCGCGTATCGCGTCTATGGCGGCTTGCGGTTCTTTGAGCGCGCCGAGATCAAGGATGCGCTGTCGTACCTGCGCCTGACGCAGTCGCGCGCGGACGACATCGCCTTCGAGCGCGTCGTCAACCTGCCGACGCGCGGCATCGGCGGCGCGACGCTCGACCTGCTCCGCAACGACGCACGTGATCACTCGCGCAGCCTCTGGGACGCAGGCCTCGCATTGATGTCCTCGCTGCCGGCGCGCGCGTCTTCCGCGCTCCGCGGCTTCTACGCGCTGATCGACCGGCTCACCATGGAGATCGCGGAGCTGCCGCTGCATGAAAAGGTGCAGACCGTGATCCAGGGCTCGGGGCTACGCGACCACCATGCGAAGGAGAAAGACAACAAGGGCGAGGCAAGGGTCGAGAACCTCGACGAGCTCGTCAACGCCGCGGAGGGCTTCGAACCCGACAACGACGACGGGCTGCCGCCGCTCGGCGCCTTCCTCGCGCACGCGACGCTCGAATCCGGCGAGACGCAGGCCGCGACCGGGCTCGACTGTGTTCAGCTCATGACACTGCATGCCGCCAAGGGACTCGAATTCCCGACCGTGTTCATCGTCGGACTGGAGGAAGGGCTGTTCCCGTCGGAGCGCGCGGCCTTCGATGCCGACCGGCTGCCGGAGGAACGCCGCCTCTGCTACGTCGGCGTCACGCGCGCGATGCAGCGCCTGTACCTGACGCACGCCGAGAGCCGGCGCATCTTCGGCCACACCTCGTATCGCGATCCGTCGCGCTTCCTGTCGGAGTTGCCTCCCGAGGCGCTCGAAGACGTGCGGCCGCGGATCGCGGTGAGCCGCCCGCTCTTTACCCCGGCGATGCCCGGCAGCTACCGCAATCGCCCGATCGTCGAAGCCCAGGAAACGCGCCGGCGCTCGCGCGCGGCCGCACCGATCGCGGGCGAGGACACTCCCATGCGCTTGGGCGCCCGCGTCCGGCACCCGAAGTTCGGCGAGGGGACGATCCTCCGCTTCGAAGGTACGGGCGAGAGTCGCCAGGTCCACGTCAACTTCGAAAACATCGGACAGAAGATCCTCATGTTCGAGCTGGCTCGTCTCGAGCAGGTCTCTTGACGCCCTTGAAGTGAGACGACCGGCTGCTCGCTCGCGCAGCGGGTCGGCCGGGGACCCTGCTCGCTCGCTCAACGGACAAGAATCGGACAATTCGCTCGCTCGCAGGTCCCCGTCCACCCCGTCTGCGCGAGCCGAGATGCGGCGGCGCCTATCTCGCGGGCTATGGCGGCCGGGAATCGGCGAGTGAGCGAATTTTCCGGGTCTTCTCTTCTGAGCGAACGAGTCGAATTCCCGGCCGCCGTAGCCCGCCGGACCGTCTGCGCTAGAATTGCGCGTAGCCGACGGATGTGGCCCGCGGTCTGGGAGAGAACTTGAAGATCATCATCCTCGGAGCGGGCCAGGTCGGGAGCACGGCCGCCCAGCAGCTCGCCCGCGAGCAGGCGAACGACGTGACCGTGGTCGATACGCGCGACGAAGTCCTGCGCGACCTGCAGGACCGCCTCGACATACGGACCGTGTCAGGCAACGCCGCCCACCCGG
>JANNKZ010000326.1:0-3441 GCA_031396515.1 Gammaproteobacteria bacterium | reverse complement strand
GCCCGAACCAGAAATTTACACTCCGCTCGAGAGCATCATGCCCTTGCCGCTGCTCAAGTCGCCTGAAGTGGTTCTCCATCTTGTGCTCCAAAGATCTCAAGTCCTGCCTGGTCGCCAGGTTGCTGTCCATGCTGCCCTCCTTTGCATCTGCGATCGCCCACGTTCTGTCGGACGGGACGCTGATGCTGACGAGCGAATCATACAGTGGGTTTCGGTAGTCGCGCACATAGTAACGTTTGACGTTATTAACGCGGAGCGTTATGATTGCATGTCGTTGATTATCATTGAGAGCCGTCGCTTATGAGCAAGCATGACCCCGTGACGCCCGGGGAACTCCTGGCCGAGGAGTTTTTGAAGCCCATGCAGATCACTCAGTACCGGCTCGCCAAGGAGATCGGCGTACCGGCGCAACGGATTGGAGCCATCGTGGCCGGCAAGCGGGCCATCACCGCGGATACGGATCTGCGGTTGTGCCGGTTTTTCCGGCTGTCGAACGGTTACTGGTTGCGCGCGCAAGCCGCTCACGATACGGAAGTCGCCGAGCGTGAGATTGGCACGAGCCTGGCCAGCATCCGGCCGTGGACAATGGCCGTCCGTGAACCGAGCCGTACGTATCGAGTCCGCCGGGCCAGCAAGGCATCAAGGCGGCGGTAGTCCGGATCGCGAACGGTTGCTCCTACGCCCAGAGCCGCATCGCGGCCGCAAATTCAGACAATCACACTCGCCGCGCGCGCATAACGAGCGTCTCCAGCAGCGTGTGCGCGCCGGCCGCCAGATGCGCGGGCGTCGCGCTCTCGGCCTCATTGTGACTGAGTCCGTCCTTACAGGGCACGAAGATCATTCCGGCAGGCGCGACACGAGCGACATTCATCGCGTCGTGCCCGGCTCCGCTCAGCATGTCCATGCTGGAGTAGCCACAATGCTGCGCCGCCTCGCGGACAGCATCGATCAGCTCTCTGGCGAAATGCACCGGCGGCTTGTCCAACACGCGCTCGATTTCGATTGCAAGGCCGCGGCTCTTTGCGATGCTGCGCATCGCCTGCTGCATCTGTCCATCGAGCGAAGCGAGTATCGGGGCGTCCGGATGCCGCAGGTCACAATTGAAGACGACGCGGCCCGGAATGGTGGCGCCGGAATTGGGCTCGATCTCCAGGCGCCCGTTCGTGAGCCGGGCCCACTCGTCCTGCTCGCGCGCAATCCGGTTGATCGCGAGCACCATCTCGGCCGCTCCCAGCAGCGCGTCGCGGCGGCAGTTCATCGGCGTCGTACCGGCGTGTCCGTCCATGCCGGTCACGGTGACCTTCAGCCAGCGCAGGCCCTGTACCTGGGTGACGACGCCGATTGTCTTGCGCTCGGCTTCGAGGATCGGGCCCTGCTCGATATGGGCCTCGACGAAGCAATCGAACTTTCGTTCGCCCGGCCGTTCCTTGCCTAGATAGCCCGTGGAATCAAGGTCCTCGCGAACCGTCGTCCCGGCCAGTGTGACCGCGGCGTGGATCGTCGCGACATCCGCTGCTCCGGCAAACGCCGAGGAGCCCGCGAGCGGCGGACTGAAGCGCACACCTTCCTCGTTTGTCCAGACCACGACGTCGATCGGAGCCTCGGTCTCGACTCCCGCATCGTCGAGGGCGCGCACAACTTCGAGCCCGGCAAGGACCCCATAAATCCCGTCGAACTTTCCGCCATGCGGTTGCGTGTCGAGATGACTGCCCGTCGCGACGGCCGCCCGCTTCGGGTCGCGTCCGGGGCGTCGCGCATAGATGTTGCCAACCTGGTCGAAGGTGATCGCACAACCGGCATCACGACACCAGCGTACGAACAGGTCGCGCCCGGCTTTGTCCTCAGCGCTCAACGCGGTACGGCAGCAGCCGCCATGCGGCAGCGCGCCAACCTGGCCCATGTCCATCAGGCTCTGCCACAACCGGCCTTCGTTCACCGGGATATCTGCGCTCATGAAATTCTCTTGCGATCCCGCTGGCTCTTTGCGCCGATCAGGCGTCGCCCGGCGGGCCGTAGCCGCGCGAGCGGCGGATCCTCGAGGTAGATGGCCCGGTACCACATCACCGCCAGGACGTCGGCGATGTCCTCGGGTTTCCCGCCCATCTCGACCAGGTCCTCTGTCTGCCGGATCAGTGCCTGGTAGACGACACCCTCGGTCATGGCACCCAGCATGAATCCCATGCGGCGTGCATGGGCGGCGTCGCAGCGGAGTTCACGCCTCAGATATTCCGCGACGCGCAGGTTCCACTGGTGGGCGTTTGCCTTCCAGATCTGGTCGAACTCGGCGGAATCGCCCGCCATCCCGAACAGGCACGCGAGAATGCCTGGATTCTGCGCGAATCGGCGGACGACATTACTGAGGTTGTGGAAGATCCAGTCGTACCGGTGCTCGCCGGGTTCGTCAGGATCCACCCCGTTGAGCAATTCAGTGAAGAAATCACGTGAAATTTCCTCGACGATTTCCCGCAAATCGTGAAAGTACCGGTAGTAAAGCCCACTCGCGACGCCCGCGTGGGCCGTGACGTCCTGCACGCGCAGCTGGCGGAAGCCCCGCTCGTTCAGCAGTTCGCGCGCGGCCCGCTTCAATCGCTCGCGGCTTCTCAACCCGCGCGGGTTGAGCGCCGCCAGCGGCTGCACCGATACCCGGCGCTCGGTCCGCGCGGGACGCGGATGCCGCCTGGCAACCGCGCTCAGAATCGGTACTCGAATTCCACGCCCCAGGTCGTCGGTACGCCCACGACGATCTCCGAGAACCCGAGCGCAAACGCAAGATCCTGCGCAGCCGTGCGGTACTCCTCATCGCCGATGTTCTTCACCCAGGCCGACACCGACCACCGTTCGTCCTGCGACAGCAGCGACAGACGCGCATTGGCGATGAAATACCCGTCCTCCGCAAGGTACTCGCGGTTGTTCGGCTCCAGGAAGTGCTCGTCCACATAGTTGAAGTCGGTCTGGATCGCGGTTGCGAGCGTGCCGCTGACCGGCCATTGGTAACGGATGCGGCCATTGAACGAGACGCTGGGTGCGTTCGGGATCTCGTTGCCCTTGATCGTAGCCTCCGCGCCGCCGTCGAGCGGCGGCAGCACCACGTCGGTCTGGACGATCTCGCTCTCCATCAGGCTGAGCCCGGCCCCGAGCGTCAGCCGCTCGATCGGCAACCAGTCGAGCGAGACCTCGAGACCGTATATTTCGACATCGCCGGCGTTCTGCAGCCGCGCGCTGGCTTCCGTCGCGCGGACGAAGGTCGCCTGGAAGTCCTTGAAGTCGTAGAAGAACGCGCTGGTGTTGAAGCGCACCCGATTTTCCGCCAGCGTGCGCTTCATCCCGATTTCATAGGAGCGCAGCGTCTCCGAATCGTAGGGCTCGAGCGCTGCCTGCGAGAAGATCACGGCGGAGGAATAGCCGCCGCTGCGAAACGCCTCGCTCACGCTCAGGTAATAC
>JANNKZ010000246.1:0-9739 GCA_031396515.1 Gammaproteobacteria bacterium | reverse complement strand
GCCCCAGGCGAGGCCCGAGGTCGCAAGTGCCAGAACCAGCAGGATGCCAGGCAGTTTCATGACGGTCCCATCTTAGGCCTCTGGCGGGTGAATGGCGGCTGAATGACACTGGTTTCGACGGGTCATTGGCGGACTGTTCATTCTTTGGGAGGCGGGCAGTTTTGCAAAGGCCGGCGCCCTCATGGCGGCAATGGTCCTGAACAGCCCGCGAGCGGTAGAGACGTCGGTTTACGTCGTCCGTGCCTTTGTGAAACTGCGGGAGGTTCTGGCCTCAAACACGGAACTCGCTCGCAAGCCTGAGGCGCTGGAGATATCGCTCGCGACGCTCGATGTCAGGACTCGCCGGAAGTTCGAGGAAATCTACGAAGCGATCCGGGCGCTGATGGCGCCGCCCTGTTGCGCTATCCTTTCGGCGCCTTGACTAGCCGTTCAACACCCAGCAAGACTTCCGCGGTTTCGCGCGCGAGCATTTCGAGAAACTTGTCCTTCAACAAGGTTCTTTCTTGCACGTCCTGCGGAATGAATCGCGACATCTGATCGCGAAATTCCTTGCCGTGGATGATGCCGGGCAATCGGTCGACCAGGCCTGACGTCAATTCGCCGTAACCGGGCACGGCGTAGTCGCGAATCTTGTGAGCGACCAGCGTCGCATCAGGACGGGCGCCCTGTTGCCGAAGCCAGTGCATGTCCCAGATGTCGCGGTGGCGTACGTAGGCGACGCACGCCGGAAGCGAAACCAGCTTGTCCGCAAGGATTTCGTCCAGCGACTCGACCAGCACGATCAAATCCCGGTAGCCGTCGGGAAGGAAGTCGTATTGGGTTTGCAGCGACTTCGCCACTCGCGTGTATGCCGGGACACGGGCAATCTCGATCTTGATCATCTGCCTCGGTAAGTCGCGGCGCTGCGGTGCTGTTATCACGCTGATTTGCCATCTGTGGACGATGACGCGACGATTTCCTGTTTCCGGCGCCAGCTCCTTCGGTTCCTTGACGCGAACTTCGAGCCCGTGACGACTGCCGACCCTGTCGATAATTGCGGTTTTGATGTCTTGCAGCTGCTCTGCCGAAAAATCCCGGTCGATGACGAAATCCAGGTCTTCGCTGAACCGCTGGGCTCCGTAGCACAAACGGAGTGCGGTACCGCCCTGGAATGTCAATTGATCGAGGAGGCCCGCCTGGTCCAGAGCGAACAGGAGGTCGTAGTGCAGCAGTTCCTTTTCGATAACCGGCCGCATGTGCGCGCGCCCGCCCGCCCGCATCGCGCGCTCCACCAGCGCATCAAATTGCTCGCTGGCCATCGGCGATCGCCTCCTGGTCGACTAATCGCACGTTACGACCGACGCGCTTGAGGTCTCGCCAGGCGACAGCAGGAGTGGCGACGCGCAGGGGGCGGCCATGCACCTCCCGGATATTGCCAAGTACTTCCGCGACGGGTCGTTTCGTATGCGTGAACTCGATGACACCGTAGGGGGTCTTGTACATGCCCTTCCTTCCGGTGGTCATGACGGTCAGGCGATCAAGCGGAATCTGCGAAATCGCGCCGGATTCCGACAGCAGCGACTCGAGACTGACGTAGCTGTAGGCACCGGGCCGCAAGGCCTGCGCGATGCGCTCGATGACGCGGCTGTCGAATGAATGCGCTTGTGGATTGACATAGACGCCACGGCAGGCGCGCACCAGCAGGCCGGTTCGCACCATTCGATCCAATCCCTGAGCAAAGGCCTTGCGGCTGTCACCCGGGAAAAGCCTGGCGAGCTGGCGTCGCGAGAAAACGTATCGACCTTGGCGGTCCCAGTCGTGAAGCGTCTGGCTTGCCTGAATTCGGTCCATAAGTGGACAGTAATACTACACAAACATGGTATTTCTGTCTATTTATTTCGATGCGTCCGCGACCCGACAGACCGATCGCTTCGCCACGCGCTCGCCGACGCTGGCGTTGATTTTCTGAGCGACGTCGTCATCCGGCACCGTGAAGGAGAACTTCTGGCCACGGTGCCCGGCATCGTCACCATCGCCATTTCGCCTTCCCAGGTCTTGCAGATCCAGCCCTTCTTCGAGAGCTTTTGCACGTAGCCTGCACGTTCGCCGTCGGCGTACGTCCAGGTCAACGTCAGCCAGGTCCAGAGCCCCATGACGACGATGATGGCGACGACAATCGCGAGGATTGGCTTGAGCATGAGATTAGCGCCCTGTCGCGGATAGAAGAGTCGAATGACTTACGCCGCCACCTCGACATAATCGACGCGGCTGGAAGGTAACGGTACCGCCTCGCCGTCCTGGCGCATGCCTTCGAGACGAAATTCGATTGCCTCGCGAATCAGGCGCTCCAATTCCTCGACGGTCGCTCCGGTGGCCACGCAGCCGGGTAGGTCCGGGACATAGGCAGAGTAGTTGTCACCCGCTGGCTCAATGACGATGGCGTATCGCACGGCGGTCACCCTCATTTCTTCAGCCCGGACTGTTTCAGAATACTGTTCAGCGTGCCCGGTGCCAAAGCGTTACTTATTGGATCAACGGCTTACGCCCTGCGCTGTAATCCCTCGATGCCCGTTTCAGGTGCCGGTCATGAATTACCTGTATTCGCTATATGATGCCCTCGTCAGCATCAGCGTGCCGTCCGACAAAGCCCTCGCGGTAGTAGATGCGATGGAGCTGGACATGGGCACCACGCTGGCGACCAGTGGGCTCTTCGTCGGCTTGGGCCTCACGATCGCCGCGATGCGGCATTAGGTCGATATCGAAACATGAGCAAAAATTCAGAATCGAAGAACGAGCCCGACAGCCTCCGGCCGATCTCGCCCGACGGGCGGATTTTCAGCCTCGGCTCCTATGTCCTGATGTGGTGGTCGTCGCTGATCGTCATCCAGGCCTTCGTGCTCGGGCAGGGATTCCTGCCGCCAAACGGCAGCATGAACATCTTCCAGGCTTTCCTGGTGATGGTGCTGGCAGCGCTCGTGGCGGTTGCGATGTTCTCGCTGAATGGAGCGGCCGGAAACAAGTACGGCATCCCGTACCTGATCCAGACCCGAGCGAGCTTCGGCGTGCGCGGCTCGAAGATCGTCGAATTCCTGCGCGCGCTGCCGGCCATCGCCTGGTACGGCATCGGTACCTGGATTGCGGCGCTGTCGCTCGACGCCATCCTGACGACGCTCGTGGGGTTTACGGCGCCCTGGGCCAAGTACGCCTACTTCGTTCTGCTGCAGGCGGCGCAGACCTGGCTTGCGTACGGCGGCATCCGGACCATGAAATGGTTCAACGTGTATGGCTCTCTCGTCATCACCGCGGTGATGACCTACATGCTGATTCACATCGTGAGCACGCACGGATTCGAGATCGGGGAGTCCTGGCGTCGCGCGGCGGATTGGGGCCCGGCGTTCTGGGCCGGGCTGACGACTGCAATCGGCATTCTCGCAACCGTGATGCTCAACATCGGCGACATGACGCGCCACCTGCATCGCTCGCCGCGCTCGAACTGGCTCGGGCACCTCTTCGGCGTGCTGCCGCCCTGGTTCTTCATGCTGTCGCTCGGCATCATTGCCGGCGCCTCACTCGGAATCTGGGATCCGGTGCAGGCACTGATGCAGCTCAGCCCACACCCGATCGCGTTGGTGGTCCTGCTCGCGTTCATTCTGGTCGCCCAGTTCACGACCAATCTGACGATCAACATCCTGCCGCCAGCCCTGATCTTCATGGACACGTTCAAGATCGCCTGGCATCAGGCGGTTGTCGTCACAGGCGTGCTTGGAATCCTGTCCTGCCCGTGGCTGCTGTTGGCCAACATGCAGGTCTTCTCGGGCTTCATCCTGTATTACTCGGCGCTGTTCGGGCCGATCCTGGGCGTGATGCTCGCGGACTACTATGTCGTCCGTAAGCGGCACCTCGTCGTCGAGGACCTGTATGTCGTCGACGCGACCAGCAAGCATTGGTACCAGGGTGGCTTCAAGGTCGCCGCCCTGGTCGCCGTGGCGGTTCCGAGCGCGATCACGATGATCTGGTTCCTGCCCGTCTCCTGGCTGGTCGGGGTGCCGGTCGGCTTCTTGCTCTACCTGCTTCTTAACCGGGAGCGCAGCGCCTAGTCGATCGCGGCCCGGAAATCCCGCGCCGCCGATTCGCGCGTGAGGTATCCGTCCAGCACGTCCTCGGCAACCTGCGCCGCCGGACGTTCGCTCGCCTTGCCGTATCCGCCGCCGACTCCGCCAACGGCGCGGATGCGGTCCCCCTTCGACACGGCGATCGTCGGGAGCATTGAAGGCAGGTCGACGACCGCCTGGCCCTCGCGAATGAGCTGCAGCTTCGAGGTGTGGCCGTCGGCGCCGCCGAGGTAACCCCAGGGCTTGTGCGAATGACCGTCGCCTTCGACGCTGATGCTGCCGTCGGTCAGGAACATGACTTCCTTGATCGAGTTGAGGCCGCCGCGCCAGCGGCCGGCGGCGACGACGTCCTCGCGGAGTTCATAGCGGGTCACGCGCAGCGGCACATGACTCTCGATGTCCTCGATCGGGTTGTTGCGCGTGTTGGCGTAGAGCGTGTCCACGCTGTCCATGCCGTCCTTGCCAAAGCGACCCCCGTAACTGCCCTCGAAGATCTCGATGTGAACCCATTGCTGCTCGCCGGAAAATCCGGTGAAGGTCACGGCCTTGAGGTTCGCGATCCCTGCGCAGACTTGCTCCGGCACGGCGCTTGCGAGTGCGCGCATCAAGGTATCGGCGATCACGTTTCCGGGCGCGAAGCGGGCGATCGTCGGCGCGGGGAAGATCGGGTTCGCGATGCAACCGCGCGGCGCCACGATCTTGATCGGGCGGTACAGACCGTCGTTCTGCGGGATGTTTCCGTAAATCTCGGTATCGAGCAGGATGGAGCGCAGCGTGAGCCAGAGCGCCACGTCGACCGTGCCGACGAACGGCATGTTGATGGCATGCCCGGCCACCTGCTGGGCGCTGCCGGTCAGGTCGATCGTGAGATCGCTGCCGCCGACGGTTACCGTGATCTTGATCGGCAGGTTCTTGAGCGCGGGATCGTCGCTCCCGAGGAAGCCATCGACGTAGCCCGTCGCCGAATAGGTTCCGTCCTTGAGCTTCGCGATCTGCGATCGCATCAGCCGCTCGGAGTTGTCGAACAGGTCCTCGATGGCGTTGGTGAGCATGGCGAGCCCGTAGCGCTCGACCAGATCGAGCAGCCGCCGGGCGCCCACGTGGCAGGCGGCGACCTGTGCATCCATGTCGCCGATCACGAGATCCGAGACGCGGACGTTGTCGCCGATCATGCGCCACAGCGCCTCGTTGCGCCGCCCCTGGTCGTAGACCTTGAGCGCGCGGAAGCGCAGGCCCTCGGCATAGGAATCGGCACACACCACCACGCCGACGCTGCCTGGCTGGCTCGAGCCAATGTCCAGGTGATGCGCCGTCGTCATGGAGAAACCAATCAACACGCCCTCGTGGAAGATCGGCACGCAGAAGCCGATGTCCGGAGCGTGCGAGGCGCCGTTGTATGGATCGTTGTGGATAATCACATCGCCTGGCCGGAATGTGTCGCCGCGGGCCTCGAACTCGCGGATGATGCCGCGGACATAGCCGGGGATCGGCCCGGACTGCAGCGGCGTGCTCTTGGTGCATTCGCAGAGTTGCCGCCCGCGCTCATCGCAGATCGCGGCGCCGAAGTCCTCGGACTCGCGGATGATGCTCGAGTACGACATCCGCATCAGCTTGTAGCCCATCTCGATGGCGATGTTCTCGAGCGCGCCCTGAATGATGCTCGCGGTGACAGGGTCCACACGCTGCTGGGGCGCCATCGAGTCGATCATTGGCTTGCGCGCGTTCATGCTGGCTCACTTCGCGTACTGGGCAGGTCGCCGCCGGCAACAGGCTACTGCAGCCCGGGGAGGGCGGCAATGGGGAAATGAAGTTGACGCCAGATTCACTTCCCTGTACACAGGCGAGCATGTTGCTGATTGGCGTTGACGTGGGGGGCACTTTCACGGACATCGTGTTCACGGACACGGATGCCAACCGCACCTTGACGCACAAGGTCGCAAGCACGCCCGAAGACCCGTCGCGGGCGTTCATGCGGGGAGTGAAAGATATCTGTGCCGAAGCCGGGGTCGGCCTGGCGGCGCTCGACCATATCTTCCACGGCACCACCGTTGCTACCAACGCGGCGCTGCAGCATCGCGGCGCCCGGGCCGGCATGATCACGACCCGCGGCTTCCGCGATATCGTGCACATCGGCCGCCACCAGCGCCCGCATCACTATTCGATTCAGCAGGGCATCCCCTGGCAGGACCGGCCGCTGGTCCAGCGCCGGCATCGCAAGGTCGTGACCGAGCGGCTCGCACCGCCGCGTGGCGACATCGTCGTGCCGCTCGCCGAGGCGGAAGTCGTGCCGGCGGCGCTCGAGCTGAAGGAAGCGGGCGTCGCCTCGATCGCAATCTGCTTTCTTTTCTCGTATATCAACCCGGAGAACGAGAAGCGCGCCAAGGCGATCGTCCAGCGGCTTTGTCCCGATGTGTTCGTGACCTGCTCGCACGAGGTATCGCCACAGTTTCGCGAGTTCGAGCGATTCACGACCACGGCGATGAACGCGTTCATCGGTCCGCTGGTGCGCGATTACATCGCGCGGCTTTCCGGCGAGCTCACGGCGGCGGGGTTCCGCGGCGAGGTCCACATCATGCAGTCGAACGGCGGCGTGGCGCCGGCGCGCGTGGTTTCCGATCTGCCGGTTTGCACGCTGATGTCCGGCCTGGCCGCGGGCGTGCTGGGTGGCGCCTGGGTTGCCGAACTCGCGGGCCGGCGCAACGTCGTGACGCTCGACATCGGCGGCACGAGTGCGGATATCGGCGTCGTGACCGACGGGCGATTCGAGGAAGCCTCGGCGCGCGACACTTTCGTCGCGGGTTACCCGATCCTCGTGCCGATGATCGACCTGCACACGATCGGCGCGGGCGGTGGCTCGATCGCCCACGTCGACGCAGCCGGCGCCTTCCGGGTCGGTCCTCAGAGCGCGGGCGCGGTACCTGGCCCGGCCGCCTACGGGCAGGGCGGCAAGGATGCGACGGTCACGGACGCCAATATCGTGCTGGGCCGAATCGATGTGCACAACTTCCTCGGCGGCGCGATGCGGCTCGATCGCGCGGCCGCATTTGCGGCCGTGCAGGCGCTGGCGGACAAGCTCGGCCTGCCGTTGCTCGAGGCCGCCGAGGGAATCGTTGCGGTGCTGAACTCGAACATGGCGAATGCCATCCGCGCGCGCACCGTGCAGAAGGGGATCGACCCGCGCGGCTATGCGCTCGTCGCCTTTGGCGGGGCGGGCCCGCTGCATGGCGCGGAGGTCGCGCAAATGCTCGATATCCCGGAGGTCGTCGTGCCGCCCTATCCGGGAATCAACTCCGCGATCGGACTGCTCACGACCGACCTCAAGTACGAGGTGGTCCGCACGGCGTTCCTGGTCTCTACCAGCGTCGACCTCGAGCGATTGAACACGGATCTCGCGGCGATGGAAGACGTCCTCCGGGCGCAGCTCGCGGCCGATGCCCTCGATGCGGCGGCGGCAAGCTTCCAGCGTTCCGCCGATGCCCGCTACGTGGGCCAGGGCTACGAACTCAGGCTCGAACTGCCGCAGGCGCGCATCGGGACCGAGGAGCTCGGTTCCGCGCTCACACGGTTCCATGCGCTGCACGAGCGCGAATATGGCCACCACTTCGAGCAGTCGCCGATCGAGTTCGTCAACCTGCGGGTGACAGCCGTCGCGCAGGTGCCGAAGATCCGCGTTCCACCGAGACCGGCGGGCGGTTCGCTCGCGGCCGCGCGGTTGCGCAGCGCCGATGCCGTGTTTCGGGTCGGCGTGGAGCTCGCGTCATTCGCGACAACTTTCTACGACCGCAGCAAGCTGCCCGTGCAGGAGCCGATTCCCGGCCCTGCCATCATTCTGCAGGTCGATTCGACGACGGTGGTGCCGCCGCAGTGCACAGCCGAAGTCCACGAATCCGGATCCATCATCCTCCGGCTGCCACCCGCGAAGGGTTCAGCCTGAATGTGTCCCGTGAACTTGTCGCAGTGTGGGGAGTGCGTGTCATGAGATTGAAGATCGTTCCGGCCCTGATCCTGGCCGCGCTGTCGGGATTGCCAGGCCCAGTCGTTGCGCAGCAATCGGCGCTCGAGGAAGTCACCGTCACGGCGACGCGGCGTACGGAGCGGCTGCAGGAAGTCGCGAGCTCCGCGAGCGTCTTTTCGGGGGAGGACCTGCAGGCGCTGGGCGTGCTTCAGCCCCGGGACCTCGCCGAGCAGACACCGGGCATGCTCGCCAAGTACGGCCCCAATGGCCTGGCAACGGTCGGCTTCTACGTGCGCGGCGTCGGCATCAATGACTTCACCGGCACGGTGGACCCCTCGGTCGGCGTGTACGTGGACGAGGTGTTCCAGCCGACGCCCGACATGCTCAATTTCGCCGTGCACGACATCGCGCGGGTCGAAGTGCTGCGCGGCCCGCAGGGGACGCTCTACGGGCGCAACAGCACGGGCGGCGCGATCAACTTCATCACCGCCCGGCCGACCGAGGACTTCGAGGGTTTCGCGCGGGCCGGTTACGGCAGCTACGACACCTTCACGGTAGGGGGTGCCCTGAGCGGCCCGCTGTCCGACACGCTGCGCGGCCGGCTGTCGGTGAGCGCCATCAATGCCTCCAGCAGCGATGGGTACGCCTACAACCGCTTCACCGACAACGAGCTCGGCAAAATCGAGTCGCTCGCCGTGCGCGGTCAGGTCGAATGGCTGCCGAGCGAGGATTTCTCGCTGCGCCTGGCGTACAACTATGGCGATTCCAAGTCGGAGCTGCCGTTGCTTCAGCACGTAGGCACGCGGGACCCCGGCAATCCAGGGGCCATTTGCGCGCCAGTGATCGCCGGCCGGGTGGATGAAGGGGCCTGCGTCGATCTGCTCGGCTACTTCGACGACGACGGCGACATCTACACGGGTGATGCGAATGTCGATCCGGAGCTGTTCCTGCGCTCCGACGACGTGACGCTGACCATGAACTGGCACCTTGGCAGCGCAACCTTGACTTCGATCAGCGGTTACGCGGATTTCTCCAAGCGTCAAAGCCAGGACATCGACGCCTCGCCGAACGTGGTCGCAGACAACTTCACGTTCAATGACGTCGAAAACTTCTCGCAGGAGATCCGGCTGACCTCGGACGATTCATTCAAGTATCCGTGGATCGTCGGCGCGAACTACGGCAAGACCGACATCGACTGGTTCCAGACCATCGATTTGACGGACCTCGCGATCCCGACCAGCAACGGGGCCGTGCAAAGCACCGAGGCCTGGGCGGTATTCGGGCAGCTGACGATTCCGCTGTCGGACACCTTCGATATCATCGGCGGCCTGCGCTTCACGAACGAGACCCGCGACTGGACGGGTGCGACTTTCGTCGGCACGTTCGCCAATCTGAACGAGGCCCTGGCGAGCGGCGCGTTCCGGCTGTCGCAGCTGCCGCTGCCTCCCGGCGACCCGGGCGCGGGCGGTCCGCTCGATTTTCCGACCAGCCTCGACGAGGAAAAAGTCGATTTCTCGGCGGTGTTGAGATACCGGCCCAACGAAGACGCGATGTATTACCTGAGCGTGAGCGAGGCGTTTCGCAGCGGCGGCTATTCCTCCGCCGTGATCTTCTCGCAGGCAGCGCTCGAGCCCTACGATTCGGAGACGCTGCGCTCCTATGAAATCGGGATGAAGCGCACGCTGGCGGAAAA
>JANNKZ010000153.1:0-1577 GCA_031396515.1 Gammaproteobacteria bacterium | reverse complement strand
CCGGGCTTTACGGGCCCGACGTGCTTGAACGAAGACATCAACCGAAACGGCGTTCTGGAATCGGCAGAGAACGACCTGCTCGTCACCTCCGGCGTCCCTGACAACGGCAATGGCATGCTCGAGCCGCGCAAATCCGACGTGGCAATCACTATGGTTGGCGGTAACCGAACCAATGCGAGCGGCATCGCGATACTGCAGATCGAGTATCCGAAGAACGTTGCGACCTGGGTCAATTTCCTGATCACGATCGCGGCGTCCGGCGTTTCCGGCACCGAGGGCCGGGCGACGTGGAGCGGGCAGTTGGCCGCCGCTGCCGACGAGTTCACGGCCGACGTTGCGCCGTCGTTCGTGGTCAGCCCGTACGGGTTCGCTGCAAGTTGCTCCAACCCGAATTGAAGGCCATTGGCAATCTCCCTCGTCGGCATGCCCGGCAGTGGCAAATCCACTGTCGGGCGCCATGTGGCGCGGCACATCGGGCTGCCGTTCGTTGATACCGACCACCTGATCGAGCGCCGCATCGGCTGCTCGATCCGCGACTTCTTCGAGACCCAGGGCGAAGCGGCGTTTCGCGATGTCGAGCAGGCGGTGATCGCCGAAGTCACCCAGCTCGACGGTCACGTCATCGCCACCGGCGGCGGCGCCGTGTTACGTGAAGTCAATCGCGCCTCGCTGCACTCGCGCACAACGGTCGTCTACCTGCGTTCGACGCCGGAAGATCTCGCGCGCCGCCTGCGCCACGACACCCACCGCCCGCTGCTCCAACAAGGCGGTGCCGACCCGTTGCGGCGTCTGCGCGGCCTGTTCCAGGAGCGCGATCCGCTGTACCGGCGCACGGCGCATTTCGTCATCGAGACCGGGCGCCCGTCGGTGAACTCGCTCGTCAACATGGTCTTGATGCAGCTCGAGCTCGCCGGCCTGGTGCCCCAGTCGTCAGACCGCACACCGCGCCCGTAAACTCGGCGCTATGCCGAGCCAGAGTGCACTGCCAATCCGCCGCGTGCCCATCGAACTGGGCGAGCGCAGCTACGAGGTTCTGATCGGCAGCGGCCTCTTGCGCGACGCTGCCGCCTGGTCGGGCCTGCCCTCGGCGGCGAGCGCCTTGATCGTCAGCAACACGGCCGTGGCGCCGCTGTACGCCGCCTCGTTGAAGGCCGCGCTGGCGCCGCACTACCCTCGCGTGCTCCTGCTCCAGTTGCCCGATGGGGAGGCGCACAAAAGCTGGACCGCGCTCGACTCGATCTTTGAATGCCTGCTCGGTGCGGCCTGCGACCGCAGGACCGTGTTGTTCGCGCTGGGCGGGGGCGTGGTCGGCGACATGACCGGCTTCGCCGCCGCCTGCTACATGCGCGGCGTGCCTTGCGTGCAGGTGCCGACGACCCTGCTCGCGCAAGTGGACTCGTCGGTCGGCGGCAAGACCGCCATCAACCACCCGCTGGGCAAGAACATGATCGGCGCCTTTCACCAGCCTCGGCGCGTGGTCTGCGATCTGGACACGCTTTCGAGCCTGCCCGACCGCGAGTTGTCCGCCGGGCTGGCCGAAGTCATCAAGTACGGCCCGATCGCCGACGCCGGATTCC
>JANNKZ010000139.1:0-2124 GCA_031396515.1 Gammaproteobacteria bacterium | reverse complement strand
ATTGGAACAATGAAAGGCTTTTTGTGAAGGAGCCAGGCCAGTGATACTTGACCGGGCGTTGCTCCTCTGCGCTCACCAACACGAGCAAGGACATCAACGAGAGGACGATTTGCGGCAACGGCCTCTTTGGTCGTATCAATGAATCTGACTCCACTGTCAAAGACTTGACGAATCAGCTTGATCGCATCAGCACGCGAAACGCCCGGGCCGTAGTAACCAGGCACGACGTTCATGGCTCCAAAGCCAAGAGCGGTGACTTTAAGTGGGCCGAGATTTCTTGTGGGTAGTGAGGATGTCGACCGTGATTGGTTTGAGGCAGTGCCCGAGATGCCATCCCCTCCAGAGCTTGAACAGCCGGTGATCCCAGAGACCATGGCGGCGCCTGCGGCGGCAGCAACTGAGCAGTAGCATTTCTCGCCGATTCAAGTTTGTGGTGTGGCCTGATCCCATCTTGTTACTCCTCTTCCTAGCGCCAGGGCTTCGGTGTGTTTTGATCACGCGTATCCATAGCTCCCACTGTAGCGAGGCAGGGCAAAATCCGTTTGCCGGATCCACCGAGGTTTTTGCCTAAAATGACGTTTCCCTTTCGACATGAGAATCCACGGCGAGGGCGGATGCTACACTCGGTGCACAGGCCCAAGCCGGAAAGAGCCCAGATGCCGCACCCAGCACAGCCGTACGTCAAAGAAGGTACGGCAACGACCGCCTTGGCTCGCGCCATCGGCAACTTTGCCCAAACCGACGGCGACTACAACACCCCTATTCCCGCGCTGAAGCTGCACCGTCGCGCGGCCCCAACCGAGCCCTTGCACTGCATATACAACTTGGGGCTCGGCATCGTCGCGCAAGGCGACAAGCAGGTTCTGCTCGGGGACGAGTCGATCGATTACGGCCCTGGTCAATCCATGCTTACGACCATTGACCTCCCTGTCGTCTCGCATGTCACGCGGGCCAACGTCACGGATCCGTTTCTCGGGATGATGCTGACGTTGGACGTTCGCTCTATCGTGATGTTGGCGTCAGAGTTGGACGAGCCCCGGCCTCGCCGCGACGATGTCCCTCGGTCCATCTCGTTCGAGCCACTCGACGCGGCCTTGCTCGACGCGCTCATTCGGCTCGTCAGGCTGCTGGATGAGCCCGCCCTGGTTCCCAGGCTGGCTCCGCTGATCCAGCAGGAAATCATCGTCCGCTTGTTGACCGGCCCGCACGGTCGGCATCTGCGGCACCTGGTCGCCGCCGGGTCTCCGAGCCAGCAGATTGCGAAGGCGGTCGCCTGGCTCAAGCAGAATTTTCCGCATCCGCTGCAGGGAGATGATCTGGCGGATCGTGCGCACATGAGCCCGTCTACATTCCGGCAGCACTTCCGCGCGCTCACGGGCGTCAGCCCGTTGCAGTACCAGAAACAACTGCGACTACAGGAAGCACGCCAATTGATGCTGAACGAGAATCTGGACGCGGGGAGCGCCGCAGGGCGTGTGGGTTATGAAAGCGCCTCCCAGTTCAGCCGCGAGTACAGCCGCTTGTTTGGCGCGCCGCCTCAGCGTGATATCACGCGCATGCGGCTCGCTCCCGTCGCCGCCGTGCCCGGCGCTCGCCGGACAGTAGCGAGGTCCACAGCTGGTAGAACTGGTCCACGCCATCGATCGACCCGACCGGCGCTCGCGTCTCGATGAACGTGCGGCGGTTGCCTGGACATCAGAACCGACCGACAGAGATCCCGCTCGATCGCGGATTTCTGCTGTCCGCAACTTGTCTACAAATTTCGGACAACCGGTTCTCGACGCTTGCGGCAGCGTCAGCCCTGGATACGCGCCGCCGGCCCGACGGTCGTCTCAGTTTCGTTTCGACATCCATCGCCTTCTTCTGAAAACCACTCCGTCAAGCCAGGAGATCGGCCAGCGGGGTTGAGGGGTGAGTCGCCGAGCTGCGTGCTTTGTCGCTGGCGCGCCATCAAGGAGGAGTTCTTCCGGCTGTTTATAGGTGCCGAACACCAGATCCGCCAGCGGTATGCCGAACAATCCGGCCACGTTCAGGTTGCATTTATGGTTCGCGTGATGGGCTTGATGGAATCCGTACACGGTACGCCACAACCTGCCGAATGTCCGGCAGTTCAGTTTTCGCTTC
>JANNKZ010000003.1:0-5318 GCA_031396515.1 Gammaproteobacteria bacterium | reverse complement strand
GATTCGCGGATTTGCTCCAAGACCTCCAGCAAATCCGCGAATCCGCGACCCGGCACCTAACAAGGGGATCGGCATGGCGGACACCCCAACGCGGCAGCCGCTGACGCGCATCCTGCTCAAGATCAGCGGGGAGGCGCTCTTGGGCTCGGCCGACTACGGCATCGACCCTGCGGTGCTGAAACGCGTTGCCGGCGAGATCCGCGACGTCATCGCCCGTGGCCTGCAGGTCGCAGTCGTCATCGGCGGCGGCAACATCTTCCGCGGCGCGGGCCTCGCGCGGGCCGGCATGGACCGGGTCACCGCCGACCACATGGGTATGCTCGCGACCGTCATGAACGGACTCGCGCTGCAGGATGCGCTCGAAGCGCTCGGCGCCCACGCGCGGGTGATGTCCGCGGTGCGCGTGCAGGAGGTCTGCGAGGATTACATCCGCCGCCGTGCCGTGCGGCACCTCGAGAAGGGCCGCTGCGTGATTTTCGCTGCCGGCACGGGCAACCCGTTCTTCACGACCGACACCGCCGCGTCGCTCCGCGCCATCGAGATCGGCGCCGATCTCTTGCTGAAGGCGACCAAGGTCAACGGCATCTACGACGAAGACCCGGTGCGCAACGCCAAGGCCAAGCGTTACCGGACATTGTCCTTCGACAAGGTGCTGGACGACCGGCTCGCCGTCATGGACGCGACCGCGATCGTCATGTGCCGCGACAACGGCTTGCCGCTGCGCGTGTTCAACCTGATGAACGAAGGCGACCTGATGCGCATCGTGGACGGCGAGGATGTCGGCACGCTGGTCGCGAACGGACTTTGAAGGCCGCCACGGGGATATCCGCATGCACGAAGAAATGAGTCGCGACGCGACGCAACGCATGGGTAAATGCGTCGCGACGCTCAAGGACCACTACCGCAAGATGCGCACGGGACGCGCCAACGTGGGCCTGCTCGACGGCATCAAGGTGGACTATTACGGCAGTGAAGTGCCGCTCAATCAGGTCGCGAGCGTCAATGTCGAGGATTCGCGCACGCTGGCCGTCTCGCCCTGGGACAAGTCGGCGGTCGCCGCGGTCGAAAAGGCGATCCTGAAGTCGGACCTCGGCCTGACGCCGAACACGGCGGGGCAGGTGATCCGCTTGCCGCTGCCGCCGATGACCGAGGAGCGGCGCAAGGACCTGACCAAGGTCTGCCGGCATGAGGCCGAGAACGCGCGCGTCGCCGTACGCGCCGTGCGCCGCGACCTGATGAACGAGCTCAAGGAGATGCTCAAGGAGAAGCGGATCTCCGAAGACGACGACCGCCGCGTCCAGGACGAGATCCAGAAGCTGACCGATCGGCACGTGCACGAGATCGACGCCGCGCTGGCCGACAAAGAAAAAGAGCTGCTGCAGGTCTGACATGGCCGTCGCAGCCTCGTCGCAGGCTGGCGCGGGCCCGGTGCCCCGTCACGTCGCCGTGATCATGGACGGCAACGGCCGCTGGGCCGAGCAGCGGTCGCTGCCGCGCGCCGCCGGCCACCGCGCGGGCGCGAAGTCCGTCCGCACGACCATCGAGCAGTCGGTGCGGCACGGGGTCGCTTCCCTGACGCTGTTCGCATTCTCGAGCGAGAACTGGCGCCGGCCGGCCGACGAGGTCGGCGTCCTGATGCAGCTTTTTCTCGAGTCGCTCGATCGTGAGGTCGAGGAACTCGCGGCGAACGGCGTGCGGCTGCGCTTCATCGGCGACCGCGCACGGCTCGCGCCTGCGCTGGTCGAGCGCATGGCTGCGGCCGAGGCGCGCACGGCGGGCCACGACCGGCTCGACCTGGTCGTCGCGGTCGCCTACGGCGGCCGCTGGGATCTCGCACGCGCCGCCCAGCTGCTGGCCGGGGATGCGGTGTCCGGACGCTGCGACCCGGCCGCGATCGACGAGGCCGCGTTCGCGCGCCGCCTCGCGAATGCCGGGCGGGTCGAGCCCGATCTCTTCATCCGCACCGGCGGTGAGCGCCGCATCAGCAACTTCCTCCTGTGGGACCTCGCGTACACCGAGCTCTGGTTCACCGACACGCTGTGGCCGGATTTCGACGCCGCCTGCTTCGATGCGGCCCTCGCCGACTTCGCGGGTCGCCACCGCCGCTTCGGCCGCACGCCTGCGCAAGTGAGCGGCGCCTGATGCTCCGGGAGCGCGTCATCACTGCGATCGGCATCGTCAGCGTGCTCGCGCTACTGCTGTTCGTCGCGCCACCCGCCGTGGCAGTCGCCGGGCTGGCGCTTTTGGCTTTGGCGGGCGCCTGGGAATGGTCCGTGCTCGCCGGATTCGAAAGCACTCCGGCCCGCGCGGGTTATCTCGCCGCCTGCGCGGTGGCAATGGCGGGAGTCTGGTTCGCGACCGCCGAGCCGGCAGCATTTCAGGCCGCCATGCTCGTGACCATGGCCGGCTGGCTGCCGCTCTTCGCCTGGATCGCGCTCGCGCCCGGGCGCGGTGCCCGCACGCTGGCGGCGCTCGCGGGCCTCTGGGCATTGGTGCCGATGTGGCTTGCGCTCAGCCGTCTCTATCTCCAGGCGGACATCGGCCGCGAGCTCGTCATCTTCGTGCTCGTGCTCGCCTGGGCGGCGGACATCGGCGCGTATTTCGCGGGGCGGCGTTTCGGTCGCCTGCGGCTCGCCCCGGAAGTCAGCCCGAACAAGACCTGGGAGGGCGTCATCGGCGGGCTTGTTGCCGGGCTCGCGGTCGCATTCGCCGGCCGGGCCTGGTTCGGCCTGACGGGCACGGCATTCCTGTCGCTCTGCATCGCCGCCGTGCTGGTGTCGGTCGTCGGCGACCTGCTCGAAAGCATGTTCAAGCGCCAGCGTGGCCTCAAGGACAGCGGCAGCCTGCTGCCCGGCCACGGCGGCATGCTCGACCGTATCGACAGCCTGACGTCGTCGGTGCCGCTGCTCGCGCTCGGCTTCTGCTGGCTCGGGGTCGTGTCTTGAAGGGCCTGGTCGTGCTCGGCTCGACCGGGACCATCGGCGAGAACACGCTCGCTGTTGCCGCCGCGCACCCGGACCGATTTCGCGTCGTTGCGCTCGCCGCGCGCGCCAATCACGAGACGATGCTCGAGCAATGCCGCCGTTTCCGGCCGGCCCATGCGGCGCTCGTCGATCGCGCGGCCGCCGCGCGCCTCGCGGAGCGGCTCGCTGCCGAGGGCATCGCGACCCGTGTTCACTCGGGGCCGGAGTCGATGACGACGGTTGCCGCGCTGCCGGAAGCGGAATTCGTCATGGCGGCCATCGTCGGCGCGGCGGGCCTGGGGCCGACGCTCGCGGCGGCCGCGGCCGGCAAGCGCCTGCTGCTCGCGAACAAGGAGGCCCTGGTGCTCGCGGGACCGCTGCTGATCGATGCCGCACGGAAATCCGGGGCGACGCTCTTGCCGATCGACAGCGAGCACAACGCGATCTTCCAGTGCCTGCCGCAGGGAACCGCGCCGGCTGCGGAGCGGGGCGTTCGCCGCATCCTGCTGACCGCATCCGGCGGGCCGTTCCTGAAGATGCGGCGCGAAGAGCTCGCGTCGGTCACGCCAGAACAGGCGGTTCGCCACCCGAACTGGCGCATGGGGCCGAAGATATCGGTCGACTCCGCGACGCTCATGAACAAGGGCCTCGAACTGATTGAAGCCTGTCACCTGTTTGCCGTCCGGCCGGAACAGGTGGAAGTGATCATTCATCCGCAGAGCATCGTGCATTCGCTGGTCGAGTTCGCCGACGGCTCGGTGCTCGCTCAGCTGAGTCATCCCGACATGCGCGTGCCGATCGCGCACGCGCTCGGTTTTCCGGACCGCATCGACTCGGGCGTGCCACCGCTCGACCTCGTGCGACTGGGCCGATTGTCGTTCGAAGCGCCTGATTTAGAAAGGTTTCCTTGTCTCACGCTGGCAGTGGACGCGGCGCGGGCCGGCGGCACCGCACCGGCGGTGCTGAATGCCGCGAACGAGATTGCCGTCGCCGCCTTCCTTGCCAGGCGGCTGAACTTTGACGGGATCGCGGCAGTCATTGAAAGCGTGTTGCAACAGCATGCGACGGGGGCGGTCACGAGTCTCGACGATGCCCTGGCGGCGGACGCCTGGGCACGGGAGCGTGCGCATGCGGCGTTGACGACGCGCCAGGCGGCGGGCGCATGAGCCTGACGTTCACGTCGATCCTGGCATTCGTCCTGGCAATCGGCGTGCTGGTGTCGGTGCACGAGTTCGGGCACTACTGGGTCGCGCGCCGCCTCGGCTTCCGGGTGCTGCGTTTCTCGGTCGGTTTCGGCCGGCCGCTCGTGACGTTTACCGGCCGCGACGCAGATCGCATCGAGTACGTGATCGCGGCGATTCCGCTCGGCGGTTACGTGCGCCTGCTCGACGAGCGCGAGGGCCCGGTGCCGCCCGAGGACTTGCCGCGCGCATTCAATCGCCGGCCGCCGCTCGCACGCATCGCGGTGCTGCTCGCGGGACCGGTTTTCAATTTCCTGTTCGCGATCGTCGCGTACTGGGTCGTGTTCATGCAGGGCGTGCCCGGGCTCAAGCCCGTGGTCGGCGACGTCGCTCCGGGCTCGCTGGCCGCGGCGGCCGATTTGCGTCCACTGGACGAGATCCGAGGCGTCGGCGGCGACGCGACGGGGACTCGCCAGGCGGCGATGCTCGGCATCCTCGATCACCTGGTCGCGGACGGTCATGTGCCGATCGAGGTGCGCGACGAACGCGGCGCGACACGGCGCATCGAGATCGTCGTGCCGGAGGGCCGGCGCCGCGCGCTGACCGAGCCGGGCACGCTGCTCGACGGCCTCGGTTTTTCGTTCTGGTACCCGCCGCAGCCGGTCGTCGTCGGGGAAGTGACGCCGGCGTCGCCCGCGGAGCGTGCCGGCATCCGCGTCGGCGATCGCATCGATGCAGTGGACGGCCAGGCGGTGCGCGACTTTTCGCGCTTCGTCGCGCTGATCCAGGGGCGCGCCGGGCGCACGACCCGGATCGCGGCGACCCGGGACGGCCGTGCGATCGTATTCGAACTCGTGCCGGAACGGGCGCTCGAAGGCGGGCGGGAAGTCGGCAAGATCGGCCTCGGCTCGCGCCTGTCGGGCAACGTCGAATTCCCGCCTGACATGCAGACGATCGAGCGCCATGGCCCGCTCGCAGCGGTCCGGGTCGCGATCGCCGAGACCTGGCACAAGAGCGCGCTGACGGTGCGCTTTCTATGGCGCATGGTCACGGGCGACGTCTCGACGCGGAACATCTCGGGCCCGATCAACATTGCCCAGTACGCAGGCCTGACGGCGACCGAAGGCTTCATTTACTATCTTGGTTTCCTGGCGCTGGTCTCGATCTCGCTCGC
>JANNKZ010000420.1:0-4795 GCA_031396515.1 Gammaproteobacteria bacterium | reverse complement strand
GCCGTGCGCAGCGCCTCCTCCAGCGAGCAGCTCTCGAGCAGCACGCCGAACTCATCGCCGCCGAGACGCGACAGCGTGTCGCGCCAGCGCACCTTGGATTTCAGTAGCGCGCCGACCTGGCCGAGCAGCGCATCGCCCGCGGAATGGCCGCAGGTATCGTTGACAATCTTGAACTGGTCGAGGTCGATGTAGCAAAGCGCGTAGGAAGTCTCGCGTGCCTTTGCGCTCTTGAGTGCGCGCTCGAGGCGCGTCTCGAACTCGCGGCGGTTCACGAGGCCCGTCAGCACGTCGTGGCTCGCGTGGTAGGACAGGCGCCGATTCAGCTCGCGCGACTCCGAGACGTCGTGGAAGACCAGCACGCCGCCCGTGACCGTGCCGCTGCCGTCGCGGATCGGCGAGGCCGTGCTCTCGATGTAGAGTTCGTTGCCGTCCTTGCGGATCAGGAGCATCGGCCGTACCGACTTGATCGAGCGGATGCGGCGGACCGCGACCGCGAGCGGATTTTCGAGCGGCTCGCAGGTCTCCTCGTGGAAGGAGCGGAAGATCTCGTCGATGGTGCGGCCGAGGCTGTCTTCGAGCCGCCAGCCGGTCAGCTCCTCGGCGACCGGATTGAGGTACTCGACGCGGCCATGCTGGTCGCAGGTGATCACGCCGTCGCCGATGGACTGCAGCGTGATCTGGGCGCTTTCCTTCTCGCGGAACAGCGCCTCTTCGTAGAGCTTGCGTTCGGTGATGTCGAGTTCGACGCCGATCAGGCGGCGCAGCCGCCCCTGGTCGTCCACGCGGGCGCAGGCGCGGCCGATGACCCAACGCCACTCGCCGTCCGTGTGCTTCAGGCGGTGCACGCTCTCGAACATCGGCAATTTGCCTGCGATGTGGTCGCGCATCGCCGCCGAGACGCGCGCGAGGTCCTCCGGGTGCACCATGCGGTGCCAGTCCGGCGAGGTGATGATGTCGCCCTCGGCGAAACCGAGCATGGCTTTCCAGCGCGGCGAGAACCAGGTGCTGTTGGTCTGGGCGTCATAGTCCCAGAGACCGTCGTTCGCACAGGGCAGCGCCATCTCCTGGCGCTCCTGCATGTCGGCGAGCCGGTCGGCGAGCGACACTTTCTCGAGCCCGCAGGCGAGGCTGGTGCCGACCAGCTTCAGCAGCAGGTGCAGGTTGACGTCCCAACCGTCGCGCGGCGTGGACGAGGCGAAGGCGAGGAAACCGCGCACCGTGCCCTGCACGGCGAAGGCGATGAGCAGCAGCGAGCGGATGTCGAGACCCGCGAGCCGCTCGGCGTCGGTCGACTGTTCGGCGCGCACCTTGACGGTGTCACGGATTTCGAGGATGCGGACGTGTTCGAGCCGTGAGCGAACCCAGGGCAACACGTCGAGCAACTCGCCCTTCAGGATTTCCGGGCGGCACTGCGCGAACGGACCCTTGGCGGTCGCAATGGAATCGATGCGTTCACCGTGGCCGTCGAGAAGCACCAGGAAGACCGCGTCGGTCACGATCGCCTCGCGCAGGATCTCGAGGCTCTGGCGGATCACCGCATCGGCGTTGCCGGCGGTGATGTTCTGAAGATCGACGGCGACTTTGGTGCAGGCGAGGTCGATGCCGAGCGGCGGGCGGTCCGCCCGCGGCTGCCACAGCTTCGACGACAAGATGTCGGAAGCCGTGAACTCGGGAAGCGATTCGCCTTGCACCGTCGGCACCCCGATGTGATCCCCCTGCTTTGCGGGCAGTCTCGCAGTCCCGCTGCCGCCAACCGTAGGAACCAGTTAACGAATCCTGGTTTCTTGCCAGATAGTTAGTTGCGCAGCATTCTGTCAGAAATTATTAGGAAAGCAAGCTAACCGACTGTATTTGCTATAATCCCACCCTCCCAGGTGCGCGAATCTCCCCGGACTTCACGATCTTCGGATTGCCCTCGGCGTCGCGCTGCACTTTCCAGCGCCGGTAATTCCACAACCAGTCCGGCGGGTTTTCGCGGGTCAGCGACTCCACCGCCTTGGAATAGCGCTCGATCAGCGCGCCCGGCGCGAGTTCCTCGCCGGCTGCGGACAACGGCACGAAGTCGACGGTGTAGTGACCGCGCCGTTCACGGCGCATGGCGAGATAGAAGACCGGCAGCCCGGTGCCGCGCGCGATGGCCTCGGGCCCCAGGAAGAACGCCGTGTCGAGCCCCATGAACTGCGTGAAGTAACGCACCGCCGACGAGGTCGGCGCCTGGTCGGCGACCATTGCGATGATGCGCGCCGGTCCGCGATGGCGCAGCACGCGTATCAGCATCCGCTTTGCCGCGACCATGTCGGCGCAGAAGCGCGAGCGGATGGTCAGCATCAGGCGGTCACCCCAGCGGCCCTTGAGCGGCTTGTAGGCCGCCTGCAGCGGCCCGAGATCGGTGACGAGCTTGTGCAGGGTCCATTCCCAATTGCAGTTGTGCGAGGTCACCACGATGATCGACTGGCCCGCCGCCAGCGCCGCGCGCGGCACCTCATCATTCACCAACTTCACGCGGCGGTCGATTTCCTCGCGCGAGATGGTCGCCGCCTTGATGATCTCGACCGAGACCTGGCCGAAGCCCCGATAGAACGCGCGCCGCGTGTCCCTGAGCCAGCGCGGATCACGATCGGGGAAACAGGCGGCGAGCTGCATATCGATGATGCCGCGGCGATGCCGGACGACGTACTCCGCGATCCAGGCGAAGAAACTCCCGATTACGTACCAGACCGGAAGCGGCAGCGACGAGAGCGCGCGCAACCAGAGCGGCAGTCGCTCGAAGGGCAGGCGTTCTTCGAGGTCGGCAGGACGGCGCCGGAAGCGCTGGTGACGGCTCTTGTGGACTCGTGAAGGATGCTGCATTCCGCGATGCAGCTTACCGGAAGCGCCCCGCCGGCGGCAGGAACGCTGGCCCGGCACCCGGCCGCGCCGCGCTCGCGCCGCAGCCACGCAAGTGACAGTGGCTGCCGATCGCGCCACAATCCGTCAATTGTCCGCAGGTGAGGCTGATGACGGCAAGTTTGCAACAGCTCGGCCACTACATCGACGGCCAGCGCGTCACAGGGACGTCAGGGCGCTCGTCTCCCGTCTTCAATCCCGCGCTCGGAGTGGCGACGCTCCAGGTCGCGCTTGCCTCCGCAACCGAAACCCAAGCTGCGATCGCCGCCGCCGCGAGAGCCCTTCCCGAATGGGCGGCAACGCCGCCGCTCCGCCGCGCGCGCGTCATGTTTCGCTTCCGCGAACTCATCGAGCAGCATTCCGAGGAACTCGCCTCGATCATCACGCGCGAGCACGGCAAGGTTCTGCCCGATGCGCGCGGCGAAGTCACGCGCGGGCTCGAGATCGTCGAGTTTGCCTGCGGAATCCCGCACCTGCTGAAGGGCGAGTTCAGCGACGCGGTCGGGCGCGACATCGACAGCTGGTCGCTGCGCCAGCCGGTCGGCGTCTGCGCCGGCATCACGCCGTTCAATTTCCCGGCGATGGTGCCGCTCTGGATGTTCCCGGTCGCGATTGCCTGCGGCAACACGTTCGTGCTGAAGCCGTCGGAAAAGGATCCCGGCTGCTCGATCCGCCTCGCCGAGCTCCTGACCGAAGCGGGAGCGCCCGCCGGCGTGCTGAATGTCGTCAATGGTGATCGCGAGGCGGTGGACACGCTGCTGACGGATGCCGCGGTCGAGGCAGTGAGCTTCGTCGGCTCGACGCCGGTCGCGGAGCACGTGTTCCGCACGGGCTCGCAACACGGCAAGCGCGTGCAGGCGCTCGGCGGCGCCAAGAACCACATGGTCGTCATGCCGGACGCCGATGCGGCGAGCGTCGCGCATGCGTTGACGGGCGCCGCCTACGGCTCCGCCGGCGAACGCTGCATGGCGATTTCGGTCGCCGTTGCGGTCGGCAGCGCCGGCGACCGGCTGATCGAGGCGCTGAAACCCGAACTCGCGGCGATCAAGGTGCTGCCCGGAACTTCGGACGGCGCGGACATGGGCCCGCTGATCACGAAGGAGCACCGTGAGCGCGTGCTCGGCTACGTGGCAGCGGGCGTCGCGGAAGGCGCAAAGCTCGTCGTGGACGGCCGCCAGCTCGCCGTGCCCGGCCATGAACGCGGATTCTTCATGGGCCCGGTGCTGTTCGATGAGGTCACGCCGGCGATGCGCGTCTATCGCGAGGAGATATTCGGGCCGGTGCTCGTGGTCGTGCGTGTGCCGACGCTCGACGCCGCGCTTGAGTTGATCGCGGGCCACGAATACGGCAACGGCACGGCGATCTTCACGCGCGATGGCCGCGCCGCGCGGGAATTCACGCGCCGAGTCTCGGCCGGCATGGTCGGCATCAACGTGCCGATCCCGGTGCCGATGGCTTTCCACAGCTTCGGCGGCTGGAAACGCTCGCTGTTCGGGCCGCTGCACATGCACGGTCCCGACGGCATCCGTTTCTATACCCGCCTCAAGACCGTCACCGCGCGCTGGCCAAGCGGATCGAAGGGCGCCGAATTCACGATGCCGACGATGAAATAGCCGGCGGGAAGACATGCCGGGTCGGCCGCCCGACCCGGCACCAATTCGTCAGGCGCGGCCGAGGAACTTCACGACGCCCTTGTACGCGAGGTACAGGACCGCCGCGAAGATCAGGTAAGCACCGAAGCCCAGGTTGCTGAACACGCCGCCGCTCGGCGCGCCCATCTGCTCCGCGACCTGGCCAAACATGCGGCCGAAGTCGCCCATCGCTTCCATCGCCTGCTGCTGCTGGCGGTGCTGCTGGTAGAGCGGCCAGAACGCCATCAGGGTGATCAGTAGCGGCACGAGAAATGCGA
>JANNKZ010000514.1:0-3228 GCA_031396515.1 Gammaproteobacteria bacterium | reverse complement strand
GGTCCGGGCCATGATGCCGGTGCATCTCTATGGCCAGTGCGCGGACATGGACACGCTCGTGGATCTCGGCCACGAGTTCGGCCTGCCGGTCATCGAGGACGCCGCCCAGGCAATCGGCGCCGAGTACACCCAGGGCCGGCGCGCCGGCGGCATCGGCGAGATCGGCTGCCTGTCTTTTTTCCCGACCAAGAACCTGGGCGCCTTCGGCGATGCCGGCATGTGCGTCACGAACGACGACGCGCTTGCGGCGAAGCTGCGGATGCTGCGCGTGCACGGCATGGAGCCGAAGTATTACCACGCGCTGATCGGCGGCAATTTCCGCATTGACGAACTGCAGGCCGCGGTGCTGCTCGTCAAGTTCCGCCACCTCGAGGACTGGCACGCCGGCCGGCAGCGGAACGCGGCGTACTATGACGCGGCATTCCGCGGGTCCGTTGCGACCGCTCGTGTCGTCACGCCGACCGCCTGTCCGGGCCAGCGCCACATCTACAACCAGTATGTGATCCGCGTCCCGGATCGGGACCGGTTGCGTGCTTACCTTGCGGAATGCGGCATCGGAACCGAGGTTTATTACCCGGTTCCGCTACACATGCAGCAGTGCTTCGCGTACCTCGGATACCGGCCCGGGGACTGTCCCGAGTCCGGGCGGGCGGCGCAGGAGACGCTGGCGCTGCCCATCTATCCAGAACTCAGCGCAGCGCAACTACAGCATGTCGTCGCATCGGTCACTGCATTCTACGGCAAGGGATGAGCGAGATGGATCTGTCGGGCTGCTTCAAGGCGTACGACGTTCGCGGGAAGGTTCCCGGCGAACTGAATCCCGAATCCGTGTACCGGATCGGGCGCGCCTATGCCGAATGGCTCAAGCCCAAGCGTGTCGCGGTCGGCCGCGACATCCGCCATTCCAGCGCGGAACTCGCGGAGGCGCTGATGCGGGCGCTGAACGATGCGGGCGTCGACGTCATCGACATCGGGCTTGGCGGCACCGAATGCGTGTATTTCGCGACCTTTTCGCTCGGCCTGGACGGCGGCGTGATGGTGACCGCGAGCCACAATCCGCCCGACTACAACGGCCTCAAGTTCGTGCGCGAGCAGTCGCGCCCGATCAGCGGCGATTCCGGCCTGCAGGAGATCCGCGCCCTCGCCGAGGCCGGCCAGTGCACGAACACTGCCGTGCGCGGCACGACGGTTGCTTTCGACATCATGCCGTCCTGGCGTGATCACGTGCTCGGTTACGTGGACGTTGCAAAGCTGAAGCCGCTCTCCTTCGTCTGCAATGCGGGCAATGGCGGCGCCGGAGCGGCGCTCGACCTGCTCGAGGACCAGCTGCCGTTCCGTTTCACCAAGGTCCACCACGATGCCGACGGGGATTTCCCGAACGGCGTGCCGAACCCGATGATCGAGGAGAACCGCGAGGTCACCGGCCGCTCCGTGCGTCTCGCGAAGGCGGACATGGGCATTGCCTGGGACGGCGACTTCGACCGCTGTTTCTTTTTCGACGAGGAAGGCGGCTTCATCGAGGGCTACTACATCGTCGGCCTGCTGGCATCGACCTTCCTCGAGCACCATCGCGGATCCCGCATCGTTCACGACCCGCGCCTGACCTGGAACACCCAGAACATCGTGCGTACGAGCGGCGGCGTCCCGGTGCAATGCAAGTCCGGCCACGCGTTCATGAAACACTGCATGCGCGAGGCGGACGCGATCTACGGCGGCGAGACCAGTGGGCACCACTATTTCCGCGACTTTTCCTATTGCGACAGCGGCATGATTCCCTGGGTCGTGATGGCGCAGTTGCTGTCGCGCACGGGCAAGCCGCTGTCGTCGCTGGTGAACGAGCGCATCAAGCAGTTCCCGTCGAGCGGCGAGATCAACCGCCGCATCGGCGACGTGGCGGGCGCGATCGCGGCCGTGCGCGGCCGCTACGTGCCGGGATCGGTGAAAGTCGAGACCGTGGACGGCCTGTCGGTCGAGCACCCGCGCTGGCGCTTCAACCTGCGTACGTCCAACACGGAGCCGCTGATCCGACTCAATGTAGAGACTCGCGGCGAAGCCGGATTGATGAAAGAGAAGACCGCCGAGATCCTCGAGCTGCTCGACGCGCACGCCTAGGGACTGTCCCGTTTTTCCGGAGGAAAAACAGGGACTGTCCCTTCTGGCAGAATTGGTGGGCGGTGCAGGGCTTGAACCTGCGACCCCTGCCGTGTGAAAGCAGTGCTCTACCGCTGAGCTAACCGCCCGTTGGGGCCCGGGATTTTACGGGCCGCTCTGCCCCAGGGTCAACGCGATACAATCGCGCGCTTTATGACCGTCAGAACCCGATTCGCCCCCAGTCCCACCGGCCTCCTGCACATCGGCGGCGTGCGGACCGCGCTCTTTTGCTGGCTGTATGCGCGCCGGCACGGCGGGGTCTTCATCCTGCGCGTGGAGGACACCGACCGCGAGCGTTCCACGCCCGAAGCGGTCCAGGTGATCCTGGACGGCATGACCTGGCTCGGCCTGAAGGCTGACGAGGGTCCGTTCTATCAGACCCAGCGTTACGACCGGTACTGCGAGGTCATCCAACAGTGGCTGGCCGAGGGCAAGGCGTATCAGTGCTACTGCTCGAAAGACGAGCTCGAGCAGATGCGCAATGCGCAGCTCGCCGCCAAGCAGAAGCCCCGTTATGACGGCCGCTGCCGCCACCGGCGCGAGCCGCTCGCCGGCGTCACGCCGGTCGTGCGCTTCCGCAATCCCGACGACGGCGCCGTGATCGTGGACGACGCCGTGCACGGCAAGGTCGTGTTCCAGAACGCCGAGCTCGACGACCTGATCATCGAGCGCTCGGACGGCAATCCGACCTACAACTTTTGCGTGGTCGTCGACGACTACGACATGAAGGTCACGCACGTGATCCGCGGCGACGATCATCTGAACAACACGCCGCGCCAGATGAACATGCTGCGTGCGATGGGCGTCGCGCCGCCGGTCTATGCCCACCTGCCGATGATCCTTGGCCCCGACGGCACCAAGCTCTCCAAGCGCCACGGCGCCGTCTCGGTGCTCCAGTACCGGGAGGAGGGCTACCTGCCGGCAGCGCTCCTCAACTACCTCGCGCGGCTCGGCTGGTCGCATGGCGACCAGGAGATCTTCACGCTGGATGAGATGCGCGACCTGTTCGACATCGCGGACGTCAACAAGTCGGCCTCTGCGATCAATCCCGACAAGCTCGCGTGGATCAACCAGCAG
>JANNKZ010000462.1:0-2219 GCA_031396515.1 Gammaproteobacteria bacterium | reverse complement strand
CGACGTGTTGCCGATCGCCCAGGGGCTTTTCGACCTGCTGCACGAACTCGCTCTGGCGGCGGGCCGTGAGCCGCGCTACGAGATTATCTCCGGTTACCGCTCGCCGGCGACCAACGCGAAGCTGGCGGCGACGACCGATGGCGTGTCGTCGAAGAGCCTGCACATGCAGGGCCGCGCGATCGACGCGAGGCTGACCGGCTACCCGACCGCGGACCTGCGCGATCTCGCGCTCGCGAAGCGGGCCGGCGGTGTCGGTTACTATCCGTCGTCTGATTTCGTGCACCTGGACCTCGGCGCCGTGCGCAGCTGGTGAATACGTCAATACATCGCCGTGTAGACGCCTTGCGCGCGGGTCGCGACCCGACGTTCGTCGCGCGTCTCGCGTCGGGCTGGGCCGTGCTGGGCGAGCGCCAGGTGCTGCCGGGATACTGCCTGCTGTTGCCGGATCCCGTCGTGCCGACGCTGAATGCGCTGACGGGCGGCGAGCGCGCGGCTTTCCTCGCTGACATGGCGGCGCTCGGCGATGCCGTGCTCGCGGTCACGCACGCGGTGCGCATCAACTACGCGATCTTCGGCAACCAGGACCCGGCGCTGCATGCGCACGTGGTCCCGCGCTTTCACGACGAACCGGCGACGTTCGTTACCGCGCATCCCTTCGCCTATGACTGGGACCAGGCCCCGCCTTTCGACGCGGAGCAGCATCGCGAGCTGCGCGACCGGCTGCATGCGGCGCTCGGCCGGATGGCCTAGAAACGGTCGCCATGCGAGTCGTCCACAGCCCGCTGCACGAACGCCACGACGGCGCCTTCGAACTGCACCGCGGCGCGCTTGTGCCGAGCTTCGAGTCGCCGGCGCGCGTCCGTATGATCCTGCAGGCGCTGGAGCAGGGCGGCTATGCCGTGATCCCGCCGCGCGATTTCCCGGAGACGGCGCTGCTTCGGGTGCACGACGCGGAATTCGTCGAATTCCTGCGGGCCGCCCACGCGCGCTGGCGCGCGGCCGGCCGTGACGGCTCCATGCTGCCGAGCGGCTTTCCGGCGCGGGGATTGCGCCGCGATCACCGGCCTTCGGGCATCAACGGCGCCATGGGCTGGTACACCTTCGATGCCAGCACGCCGATCGTTGCGGGCACCTGGGACGCCGCGTTCGCCGCCGCGCAGTGCGCGCTGACCACTGCCGCGCTGGTCGCCGAAGGAGAATCCGCGGCCTACGCGCTCTGCCGGCCCCCGGGCCACCACGCCGGGCGCGGCTTCTACGGCGGCTATTGCTACCTGAACAATGCCGCGCTCGCCGCGCAATACCTGCGCGACCACGGTTGCGCCCGCGTCGCGGTGCTCGACGTCGATTACCACCATGGCAACGGCACGCAGGAGATCTTCTGGGAGCGGGACGACGTGCTGTTCGTGTCGCTGCATGCGTCGCCCGACACCGAGTATCCGTATTTCCTCGGATACGCGGATGAACGCGGTGCCGGCGCAGGCGAGGGCTGCACGCTGAACCTGCCGCTGCCGCTCGGCACGCACTGGCCGGAGTACCGTGCCGTGCTCGATCTTGCCTTCGAGGCGATCGAACGCCATGAATCGCAGGCGCTCGTCGTCTCGCTTGGCGTCGATACCTTTGAGGCCGATCCGATCAGCGCATTCAAGCTGACCACCGCGGACTATCGCGAACTCGGCGCCTGCCTCGCGGCTCGCCGGCTGCCGACGGTCCTGGTCCAGGAAGGCGGCTATGCGGTCGCCGAGATCGGCGCCAACGTCGCCGGCGTGCTCGGCGCATTCGCCGGCCGTACACTGTGACGATGGCCGTCACCGACGATTATCGGGTCTTCGTCATCGAGCAATTGAAGCCGGCGGGCCGCGTCACCGAGCGGCGCATGTTCGGCGGCGTCGGCCTCTATCTCGACGGGCTCTTCTTCGCGCTGATCGACGACGACACGCTTTATTTCAAGACCGACGACTCGAATCGCCGCCGCTACCAACAGGCTGAATCGCGGCCGTTCTGCCCGGATCCGCGCGAACCGGGCAAGACCATGGCGTACTGGCAGGTGCCGGCCGAGGTGCTCGAGGATCCGGACGAGCTCGTGATCTGGGCGCGCGCAGCGATGGCGGTTGCGCTGAAGGCGAAGTCGAAGCGATGACGCTGGACGAACTGAAGCGTGACTGGGAGCCGCGAATCGCCCGCTTCATCTCGGAACAGCCGGGCGGCGATCCGGGGCACGG
>JANNKZ010000445.1:0-2209 GCA_031396515.1 Gammaproteobacteria bacterium | reverse complement strand
GTCGAACAGCGGTTCGTTGCCGAGCGGGTCCGCGTCGGTAACGCCGTGGACCTCGACCGTGACGAAACGGTGCGGCACGCCTGCGGCGGCCTGCCTTTCGAGCGCCGCCCGGCCGATGAAGTCGCCCTTCCCCATGCGCACGAAGCGGTCGAGGCCGGCCTCGAGGGGCGTGTAGTCGGGCGTCAGGTCGAGTCCCCACATCCGGTAGGACTTCTCGAGGCGCAGCGATTCCATCGCGCGCATGCCGGCCATGCCGATGCCGAATTCCTTGCCTGCGGCGAAGATCGCGTCGAACAGGTGGTGCGCGTACTCGATCGGGAAATGCAGCTCCCATCCGAGCGCACCGACGAAGTTCACGCGGAGCATATGGACGTCGGTCGCAAGCCCGACCTCGCCGGTTTGCGCCGTCAGCCAGGGGAAAGCCGTGTTGTCGAGCGGCAGGTCGGTCAGTTTCGCCAGCACCTCGCGCGAGCGCGGGCCGGCAAGGACGAAGCAGCCGCGGGCGGTGGTGATGTTTTGCAGCGCGACCGAGCCGTCCGCAGGCTGCATCTTCCGCAGGTAGTCGCTGTCGTAGCGCTCGGCGGCGCCGGCGCTCACCACATAATAATGTTGCTCGCCGAGCTTGGTGATCGTGAACTCGGAGCGGATGCCGCCGCCGCGCGTCAGCGCGTGGCAGAGCGCCATGCGCCCGGTCTTCGCCGGTACCTTGTTGGCGACCAGGTTCTCGAGCCAGACTTCCGCGCCGGGACCCGAGACTTCGTGCTTGGTGAAGGGCGTCAGGTCGATGACGCCCACCTGTTCCCGAATGCGCCGGCACTCATTGCCGACGTGCGGGAAGTAATTCGTGCGGCGGAAGCTCCACTCATCCGCAGGCGTTACGCCTGGCGGCGCAAACCAGTTCGCGCGCTCCCAGCCGTAGCGTTGGCCGAACACCGCGCCCATGGCCTTCAACTTCTCGTACACCGGGCTCGTCTTCAGCGGCCGCGCGTCCGGGCGTTCCTCGTCCGGGAAGTGGATCGTGAAGACGCTGCGGTAAGTCTCCTCGTTCTTCTGCACCACGTAGCGCTTGCTGGTGTAGGGCCCGAAACGACGCGGTTCGACCGCGAGCATGTCGATGCCCGGCTCGCCCTCGACGATCCACTCGGCGAGCTGCCAGCCCGCGCCGCCGGCCGCGGTGATGCCGAAGCTGTGGCCCTCGTTCATCCAGACGTTCTGCAGCCCCCAGGCCGGGCCGACCATCGGGCTGCCGTCCGGCGTATAAGAAATCGGCCCGTTGACGACGTCCTTGATGCCGCAGTTCGCGAGCGCGGGCACGCGCCGCTGCGCGGCCTCGACGTGCGGGAACAGCCGCTCGATGTCGCCCTCGAACAGGCTCTTGCCGAACCAGTCGGGAACGCCGTCGGCGAAGCGTGCGGGCGCGCCCGCCTCATAAGGCCCCAGGATCCCGCCGAGCCGTTCTTCGCGCAGGTAATACGACTTGTCCGATTCGCGCAGCACCGCGAGTTCGCGTCCGCCGCCCTGCCGATACGCTTTCAGCTCCGGCGACTCGTCGTAAACGATGTACTGGTGCTCGACCGGAATCGCCGGCACGTTGAGCCCGAACAGCTTCCCGGTCTGGCGCGCGTAGTTGCCGGTCGCGCAGACGACGTGCTCGGCCGTGATGTCGCCTTTCGTCGTCTTCAGCAGCCACTCGCCGGAGCGCGTGCGCGACGCCGCCGTGACTTCGGTCTGCTCGTGGATTTCCGCGCCGAGGGCGCGCGCGCCCTTGCGCAGCGCCATCGTCAGGTCCGCCGGCGCGATGTGGCCGTCGTCCGGGTGGTAGAGCGCGCCGACGATTGCCGGCGTATCGGCGCTGCCGCCGAGCTCGACCAGCGGCCAGAGCGCCTTCACTTCGCGCGGGCTGATCACCTGGAACGGCACGCCGATCGTGTTCGCCGTGCCGCAGTACTTGTGGTACTCGTCCATCCGCTCGCGGCAGGTCGCGAGACGGAGATTCCCGGTCACGTGCAGGCTGACGTCCTGGCCGGTCTCAGCTTGCAGGCGCTTGTACAGGTCCACTGAATATTTGTGGAGCTGGCCGACCGTGTAGCTCATGTTGAAGAGCGGCAGCAGGCCGGCGGCATGCCAGGTGGAGCCCGCGGTCAGTTCCGCGCGCTCGAGCAGCACGGCGTCCGACCAGCCCTTGTGCGCCAGGTGATAGAGCGTGCTG
>JANNKZ010000414.1:0-2442 GCA_031396515.1 Gammaproteobacteria bacterium | reverse complement strand
TGACGTTCGTCGATTTCCTCCGCCAGGGCGTCATTGACGTCAACGAGCTCGGCGGCGGCTTCCTGAACTTTACTCTCGACCTTTTCACTCTGTGTGAGCGCGAGCTCGATATTCGCGAGCGGCACGCCATCGGCGATTTCGACCTTCAGTACGGCGTTGACGGCCGACAAGTCCGTTGCCGCTTGCTCCACTTTTTCGTGCACTTGCTCGCTCTTATCGAGTGCCCGGACCAGCGGCGCTGTCTGGCGAGGGGCCTCCACTGCGGGCTTCTCGGCGTCTGAATTCACGGCTTCACCACTCCCGATCGTTCCTTGAAGGAGTTGGTGGCCAGGGGCGGAATCGAACCACCGACACGCGGATTTTCAGTCCGCTGCTCTACCAACTGAGCTACCTGGCCATTCAGGGGTCGCTATTAGACAGGGGCCGGTCAAAGCGCGTCAAGAAAGCCGGTTTCCGGTCTCCGGATCGATGCCGCGCTGACGTAGGGCAGCCGCCAGGGGCCGCAGTTCCTTTGCGTACCGCCAACTGCGGCTGGTTCCCGACGACAGCGGTTCCCGCACCTGGAGCGCGCTCATCGAATTGATGACGCGCGTGCTCTTCCAGAATTCCCGGCAGGAGTCCCGCCAGTCGAGGCCGCAGGCGGCGAGCAGCGCGGGGCCCGCAGTGTCGAAGTCACGGACGAACTCCTCGTAGTGGACCGTGGTGATGCGCCCGCCCGCCACCCGCTCCCAGTGCGCCATGAGCCGCGTGTACTCACTGTAATAATGTGCGATGTCCTCGAGGCGGTGGGCGAAGCCCATGAATTTCGAGAACTCGTTGCGGAAGATCGAAAAGCCGGTGTCCACGGGATTGCGGCGAAGATGGATGATCCGCGCCTCCGGGAACAGCCGGAGGATCAACCCGACCGCGTCGAAGTTCCACGGATTCTTGTCGGTGACGACCGCGGCTCCGCCGATCGCCGGCAGGTCGCTTTGGTAGTACTCGCGCCAGCGCGCGAACACGGATTCCGGGATTGCCGCCTTCCCCTGCCCGCGCGCCATCGGCAGGAACTCCTGCATGACGAAGCGCATCGTCGGCCGCTCCCCGCAGGCGAAGACGTCCGGATGCGCGCCGATCACGCTCTCGATCAGCGTCGTACCCGAGCGCGGCATCCCGATGATGAATACGGGTCGTGGCCGTTCGGAACCAGGTTTGCCCGCAGGCACAGAGGGGAAGAGCCTGATCAGCTCGTCCACCTGCCGCGTTCGCGCCGCGGTGTCGTAGCCGAATCCCGCCGCTGCGGATCGCTCGCCGCAAAGCGTATTCGCGCGCGTCCATTCAGCGAACGCAGATGCCTCGCCCGTCGCATCGCGGCACCCGGCGAGCGCGAAGGCGACCTTGATACGCGAATCGAGAGGCAGGTCCGTACGCTCCGCGAGCAACGCGATGGAGGCCGTCTCCGCTTCCGGCAATCGGCTCCGCGCCGCCTGCGCTAGGAGCGACCAGGCCGTCGCATCGTTCGGATCGAGCGCGACTGCTCGCCGACTGTACCCCTCGGCATCCGCAGCGCGACCCGAGTACATCGCGAGCGCCGCTCGCGTGGCGAGGAGCCCCGCCGACGGCGGGCCGGCTTTCTCTGACGCGTCGAGCGCGGCGGCGACCTGCTCGAACTCCATCGCGGTCAGGCAGAGCCTCGCAAACATGGCGAGACTCGCCGCGTCGCGTGCGCCGAAATCGATCGAGCGGCGCAAGCTCTGGATCGCCTGGCGCAGGAATCCTGTCTCGATCTCCGCTTGCGCGAGGGCGCGCCAAGCCTCGGGGTTGCGCGGGTTGACGCTCGCCCAGCCACGTGCGGTGCGCGCCAGCGCCGGCCAGTCTGCGCGCCGCGCATGAATCTGGGCTTGCAGCCGGAGGATCGCCTCGTGGTTCGGCGCGATCATGGCGGCGCGCTCGAGGAGCGCCTCCGCCTCGTCGAGCCGCGAGTCGTCGAAACAGGCTCGCGCCCATTTGAAGAGCGCCGCCGGATTGCCGGGCTGCAGCCCGGATGCGTGTGCGAAGTGGCGCGCCGCTTCCGCGAAGCGCCCGCGCGAGACCTCGAGATCGCCTTCGCGATCGGCTGCGGAAAACTCGTCGGTTACGGGGTTGGTCGCCACGGGCCGCCCGCTCAGTCCTTCTTCGCAGGATCGACGAAGCCCTGCGGGGCCTTCGATCCGTCGCCAAAGAAGTACTTTTCCATCTCGCCGACCAGGAACTGGCGCGCCTTCGGCTCGAACGCCACGAGGCGGTATTCGTTGATCAGCATGGTCTGGTGCCCGAGCCACTTCTGCCACGCTTCCTTCGACACGTTGTCGAAGATGCGCTGGCCGAGTTCACCCGGATAGGGCACGCGCTCGAGACCCTCCGCTTCGCGGCCGAGCAGCACGCATTGCACCTGTCTCGCCATGGAATGCCTCCTCCATCAAT
>JANNKZ010000384.1:0-7610 GCA_031396515.1 Gammaproteobacteria bacterium | reverse complement strand
GCTCGACCATGGTCCATGAGACCGACGTCGGCCGCCTCGTGCGGTTGCTGCCCCACGTCTGACGCCCATCGAACAGGAGTGATGTGACATGGCAAGAGTAAAGCGTGGCGTCGTCGCAGGACGCCGGCACAAGAAGATCCTCAAGAAGGCGAAGGGCTATTACAACGCCCGCCGCAAGGTGTTCCGCGTCGCCAAGCAGGCCGTCATCAAGGCCGGCCAATACGCGTACGTCGGCCGCCGCCTGAAGAAGCGTGACTACCGCGCGCTGTGGATCCAGCGCATCAATGCGGCCGCCCGCGGATTCGGCCTGTCGTACAGCCGGTTCATCGCCGGGCTGACAACCGCCGGCATCGAGATCGACCGCAAGGCCCTGGCGGACCTGGCGGTGCACGACATCGCCGCATTCGGCGCCATCGCCGAGAAAGCGAAAGCCGCACTGGCCTCGAAATAACGCCGGGACCTCAGGGGGTCGGGTGAAGGACCTGGAGTCGCTGGTCGCGCAGTCCCTCGCGGACATCGGGTCGAGCGCGGACCTCGCCGCGCTCGACGCCGTCCGCGTGGCCGTGCTCGGCAAGAAAGGCGAACTCACCGAACGGCTGAAGGGCCTCGGCAAGCTGCCTCCGGAGGAGCGGCGTCCTGCGGGCGCCGCGATCAACGAAGCCAAGCAGCGCGTCGAGGCCGCACTCGATGTGCGCCGGGCCGAGCTCGAGGCTGCGACCCTGTCGCGGGAGCTCGCCGCCGGCGCGATCGACGTGACGCTGCCCGGTCGCGGGCAGTCGGTCGGCGGCCTGCATCCCGTCACGCGTACGCGGCTGCGCATCGAGGCGATCTTCCGCCGCGCGGGCTTCAGCGTCGCCGAGGGGCCGGAAGTCGAGGACGACTTCCACAACTTCGAGGCGCTCAACATCCCCGCCGACCATCCGGCGCGGGCGATGCACGACACTTTCTATTTCGGCGACGGCAGGCTACTTCGCACGCACACCTCACCGGTGCAGATCCGGGCCATGAAGCTGCGCGGCGTGCCGATCCGGGTGATCGCGCCGGGCCCGGTCTACCGCCGCGACTCGGACGTGACCCATTCGCCGATGTTCCACCAGGTCGAAGGCCTCGTAATCGACGAGGATGTCAGCCTCGCGAACCTGAAGGGCATGCTGGCCGGCTTCGCCGAGCAGTTCTTCGAGAAGCCGCGCGGGTTGCGCTTCCGGCCGTCGTATTTCCCGTTCACCGAGCCGTCGGCCGAAGTCGACATCCAGTGCGTGCTCTGCGACGGCGCCGGTTGCCGCATCTGCAAGCAGACCGGCTGGCTCGAAATCCTCGGCTGCGGCATGGTGCACCCGAACGTGCTCGTCGCCTGCGGCGTCGACCCGACGAAATGGCAGGGCTATGCCTTCGGCATGGGCATCGAGCGCCTGGCGATGCTCCGTTATGCCGTGAACGACCTGCGCCTCTTCTTCGAAAACGACCTGCGCTTCCTCGCGCAGTTCAACCGGGGCTGATCGTGCAAGTCAGCCTGGCCTGGCTCGCCGAATGGGTGCAGACCGACTGGGATGCGCCGACGCTGGCGGCGCGCCTGACCATGGGCGGCATCGAAGTCGAAGCGATCTCGCCGGCCGCGCCGGCGTTTTCCGGCGTCGTGGTCGGCGAAGTAATCTCGACTGAACGTCATCCGGGCGCCGACAAGCTGACCATCTGCCAGGTAGCCGGTGCCGCCAGCGGCGTGCCGCTCACGATCGTGTGTGGCGCATCGAACGTGCGCGCGGGACTCAAAACGCCGCTCGCGCTCGAAGGCGCGGTGCTCCCGGGCGGCCTCGTGATCCGCCGCGCGAGCCTGCGCGGCGTCGAGTCCGCGGGCATGCTCTGCTCGGGCCGTGAGCTCGGACTCTCCGACGAACAGGAGGGCATCCTCGAACTGTCGGCCGATCTCGAGACCGGCCGGGCATTTCGCGAAGCATTGGAACTCGACGACGTCGTGCTGTCCTTGAACGTCACGCCGAACCGCGGCGACGTGCAGTCGATCATCGGCGTCGCCCGCGAGGTTGCGGCGATCGCGGACCGCAAGCTGACTCCACCGGTCATGGAGCCGGTGCCCGCGGCCAACCGTTCGAAGTTCCCCGTACGGCTGGAGGCGCCTGATGCCTGTCCGCGCTTCGGCGGCCGCGTCATCCACGGCATCGACCCGGCTGCGCGCACGCCGGTGTGGATGCGCGAACGGTTGCGGCGTGCGGGCCTGCGCCCGATCAGCCCGATCGTGGACGTCACCAACTACGTGATGCTGGAGCTCGGCCAGCCGCTGCATGCCTATGACCTGCGCCGCCTGAAGACGCACATCGAGGTGCGATTCGCCCGCGCGGGCGAGCGGCTCGCGCTGCTCGATGGCCGTGAGATCGCACTCGAGCCCGACGTGCTGGTGATCGCCGACGAGGCCGGTCCAATCGGGCTCGGCGGCATTATGGGCGGGGAGAAGAGTGGCATCGTCGCGGACACGACCGACGTTTTCCTCGAGGGCGCGTTCTTTCCGCCCGTTGCGGTCGCCGGCCGCGCGCGGCGCTACGGCTTCATGACGGATGCGTCTCAGCGGTTCGAGCGCGGAGTGGACCCGCGCGGGCAGGAGCGCGCCATCGAGCGAGCGACTCAGCTGCTGATGGACATTGCCGGCGGCAATCCGGGTCCGGCGGTGCTGACCCAGTCCGAGGCCCACCAGCCGAAGCGGCCGGCCGTAACGCTGCGGCCGGAGCGCGTCGCTTCATTGCTTGGCGTCCAGGTCCCGCGTATGGAGATCGAAGCGATCCTGCGCCGTCTCGGCATGCAGGTCGCGGGCGTTGGCGACGTGCTCGGCGTGATTCCGCCGAGCCATCGCTTCGACATCGCCATCGAGCAGGACCTGATCGAGGAAATCGGGCGCATCCACGGCTACGACGAAATTCCGGGCAGCGACTCGCGCGTGCCGCAGCGCGCGCAACCCTGCACCGAGCAGGCGGTGACGCGCGAACGGCTGCGACTCGTGCTCGTCGACCGCGGCTACCAGGAGGCGATCACCTACGGTTTCGTGGATGCGCGCCTGCAGCGCCAACTGTTCCCGGCGGCAGAGGCGCTCGAAGTCGCGAATCCGATTTCGGCGGAGCTCGGCGAGATGCGCGTGTCGCTGTGGCCGGGACTCATCGAGGCCTGCCGCTTCAACCTGCGCCGCCAGCAGAGCCGGATCCGCCTGTTCGAAGTCGGCACGCGTTTCCAGGTCGAATCCGGGCGCGTCGCCGAGAGCCAGTCGATTGCCGGCCTCGTCACCGGCCGCGTGCTGCCGGAGCAATGGGGCGACGATCGTCGCGACTCGGATTTCTTCGACGTGAAGTCGGACGTCGAGGCGCTCTTCGCGCTGACCGGCCGGCAGGTGGCAATAAGTTACGTGGCAGCCCGGCACGACGCATTGCATCCCGGACGTTCCGCCGCGATCCAGGACGGTCACGAGCGGGTCGGGTTCATCGGGCAGTTGCAGCCGGAACTGGCGCGCAAGCTCGAAATGCGCGATCCGCCCTGGTTGTTCGAGATCGCGATCGAGCCGAGCTTCTACGCGGAAGTCCCTGTATTCAGGGATATTTCCAGGTTCCCGGCGATCCGCCGCGATCTCGCGGTCGTCGTAGACGACGCCGTCACGCTAGACGAGCTGCGGAAAAGCGTTAATCTGGCCGCAAAAGGCCTGTTGCGCGAGCTGCACGTGTTCGACGTGTACCGGGGGAAAGGGGTAGAACCCGGTCGAAAAAGCATCGCTTTAGGCTTGATTTTACAGGAAACTTCTCGCACCCTTACTGACGGGGAGGCCGACACCGTGATCGCTGCGGTGATCGACCGAGTCAAGGGTGACCTGAAGGCAGGGATCCGGGGATAGTCCGAATGGCATTGACCAAGGCGGAAATCGCCGAAGCGCTGTTCAACCAGCTCGGGCTGAACAAGCGCGAGGCGCGCGAACTCGTCGATCTCTTTTTCGAAGAGATCCGCGCAGCGCTTGCCACTGGCGAGCAGGTCAAGCTGTCGGGCTTCGGCAACTTCGATCTGCGCGACAAGAATCAGCGCCCGGGGAGGAATCCCAAGACCGGCGAGGAGATTCCGATCTCCGCGCGCCGCGTCGTCACGTTCCGGCCCGGACAGAAGCTGAAGGCACGCGTCGAAGCGTATGCTGGAAGCAAGTAACAACAAGGACCTGCCGGCGATCCCGGCAAAGCGCTACTTCACGATCGGTGAAGTCAGCGACCTGTGCGGCGTGAAGCCGCACGTGCTGCGCTACTGGGAACAGGAGTTCCCGCAGCTCAAGCCCGTCAAGCGCCGCGGCAATCGCCGCTACTACCAGCGCCAGGACGTGATCACGATCCGCCAGATCCGGAGCCTCCTCTACGACGAGGGTTTCACGATCGGCGGGGCGCGCAATCGCCTCGAGGGCGACGAGGCTCGCGAGGACAATACCCAGAGCCGGCAGGTCATCCGCCAGGTGCGCGCCGAGCTCGAGGAATTGCTCCGCATCCTGCGCCGCTGAGTCCGGCCACGGCCGGATCGGCTATCATTCAACCGTCGGAGCGTGGCGCAGTCTGGTAGCGCACTTGCATGGGGTGCAAGGGGTCCCGGGTTCAAATCCCGGCGCTCCGACCAATTTCTTCCCCGTCGAATTCCTACGCTGGATTGCGCGCGGTAATGAACCACGTGCTGGACGGCGCCCACACGCCATCCTGGCGCGCGAATTTCGCCAATGTTTCGGCCAGCACGCTTGCGACCCGCGGCTTCAGGCGCTCGCCTTCCGCTCCGGCGAGGCGGATGACTTCGCCCGCCGGCCCGAGCGCCATCGCGAACTGGACGGCGTCGTCGATATCGCGTCCGATGCAGATATCGGCATCGAAACGTTCGAATGCGATACGAGTGAATCCCGCCGACTTCAGCATGGCGCTCACCATGTCGGGGCCGGCCATCGAGAACGGGCCCGGTCCGCAGTGCACCTGGTTGGAATCCTCGTGCGAAACGACCGGCACGATCTCGCGCACCCGCAGTTCCGCGTCGTGGACCCAGGGATTGTCCTCGCGCTTGCGCCAGACGATCTGCGCAAACAATGCGCCCGGCTTCAGCGCCGCGCGGATATTGCGCATGGCGGCACCCGGCAGGTTGAAGAACATGGTGCCGAAACGCGCGAAGGCGTGATCGTAGGGCCCACCCAGGTCGTCGCCCTGTACGTCGGCCGTCAGGAAGCGCGCATTCCGGACGCCGGCGGACGCCGCTTCGTGCTCGCACGCCCGCACGAAATTGGATGCGCAATCGACGCCGACGGCTTCGCCGTCGGGACCGACCTGGCGCGCGATCGGAATGGTGCAGTCGCCGAATCCGCAGCCGATGTCCAGGACGCGGTCGCCGGGCCGGAACAGCCCGCGTGACAGCAGTTCGTCGCTGTGGCTGGCGAATCCCTCGATCAGCAGGTGCTTGAAGCGCACGAACTTGTCGAAAAGGATCGTGTTCCAGGCTTCGACGACGACGTCATTCTCGTTCATTCACGGATCCCCGGTCACCCGTCGATTCTAGCCTCCTCGGGCGGTCGGATATCGCGGAAATTCCATAACAGCATCAGGTCATAGGCGGTCTTCAGCACGCCGCAAAGGATGAACGGCCAGGCCATGAAGCCGGCCGCGAACAGCGCGCCCGCGATCGCCGGGCTTAGCGCAGCCGCGAGGCTTCGCGGCACCGACGTCACGCTTGCGGCTGCGGCCCGTTCGGGCGGCGTGACCACGGCCATCACGTAGGAGGATCGGGCTGGCACGTCCATCTGTGACAGCGCGGAGCGGACCAGCAGCAGGGCAAGCGCGATTTCGAGATTCGGCGCCAGTGCCGCGGCGATCAGGCAGAGATTCGCCGGGATGTGCGTAAACACCATCGTGTTGATGAGACCGATGCGCCGCGAAAGCCACGCAGCCGCCGGGAAAGAGAAGGCCGCAAGCAGCCCGGACCAGAAGAAGAAGGTGGCGGCCGCGGCGAGCGACAGGCCGAACTGCATGAACAGCCACAGCGCGATCAGCGACTGGACCGCGAAGCCGCCGGCAAAGGCGTCGATGCTGAAAAGCGCGGCGAGACGATAGACGATGCGCCGGGACGGGCCGAGCGCGGTCTTGGGCGCCGTGCCGGCGGTCGGCGCGGCGCGCGGCACGCTCCAGTACAGCAGGCCGCCGGCGACTCCGAGCAGCGCATATACCACGAACATCGCCCTGAACGAACCGAGCGTCGTCCACCCCATCGACTGCAGGAACTCCGGGCTGGCGGCGGCGAGCGAGCCGGCGGCGGCTGCGAGCGCGCCGACCAGGCTGTAAGCCGCGAACATGCGGGTGCGATCGGCGTCGCGCACGCTGCCGGCCAGCAGCGAATGTTCGAGCGGTACGAAGATGCTGACGCTGCCGGCCGACGGATTAATGGTGCCGACGAAAGCGACCAGCAGCAGCACGGCGAATGTCTGGGACGCTGCGAATGCGAGGCCGGTGGCGACCATCAGCGCTGAAGCAAGCATCAGCAGCGTGCGTTCGGCATGACGGCCGCCGAACAGTCCGATCGAGAGCGTCATCAACGCTGAGCCAAGGAGCGCCGTCGTCGCGATGACGCCAACCTGCAATGCGCCGAGGCCCAGTTCCGTCAGGTAGACGGCGAGCAGCACGGCGACGAAACCGTCGCCGCAGTCGCGCAGCGCGCGTGCGGCATAAATGCGGGTTGCGGGACCCGGCTGCCGTTCCGGCGTGCCGGGTCCCGCGATTTTCGTCTCAGGATTCCGTTCGGTTACGGATTCTGCGATGTGATGTCCCAAATGTAATCGGCATGGCTGCCGCAAATATCGGTGAACGTGTCGCCGAGCGGGTTGTCCATCATCGCCTCGACGATAGCCGCGCGCGCTTCCATCAGCCCCTTCGTGTCGGTTGCGCTGATCGTAGCGAGCCGGCGGTAGACGCCGCCGACGATGTGCTCGTTATAGCCCCAGGACTTGAGCTTGCCATCGGCGACAAGCTTGTCGTACACGGGCGCGAACACCTGTGACACGAGCGCGTCGGCCTGGCCTTCGCGGCCCTCGTCGCATTCGTAATAAACGGAGAACGCCGCGGCGCCGCGCGCCACCGCGCCGATGTTGCCGGCAACGGTGCGCCAGATGTAGTCGTCATGCGAATTGCAAATCTTGCCGAACTCCTCGCTGAGCTTCTTGTCCTTGGCTTCGACCTGGTCGCCGATTTTCTTCTGCGCATCGAGCAGGCCCTGGACGGAATCGGATCCGTAATACATGGCGCGACGCCACTTGCCGCCCGTGTGATGGGCGAGCCAGCCCCAGCTCTTGAGCGTACCGTCCGCAACGGCCGCATCGTGGATCGGCTTTTGCAACTGAGCGAAGATCTCGTCCGCGCGTTCCTGCTTGGTCACGTCGCAGACCATGTAGGTTGCATAGGTGAACCGTTCGGCCGGCTTGTCCTGAGCAAATGCAGCGCTGCCGAACAGCAGGCACGCGCAGGCCTGGAGCAGGATTGCCCCGTTCAAAATCCTCTTCATTTTGGTCCCCCCTGATGCCGGGCAATGGCTGGCCCGGTGACAGCGCCGGCAGTATAGACGCAGTCGTC
>JANNKZ010000360.1:0-5430 GCA_031396515.1 Gammaproteobacteria bacterium | reverse complement strand
GATCTTCACCGGCTCGGCGACTTTCTCTCCGACCCCGTTCACGTTCAGGAACGTGGAATCGGGCAGCAGCGCGGAGAGCGCGAAGAACAGGATGCTGACGGCGAGATAGAGCCGGAACGGCGGCAGGTAGCGCTGGTGGCGTCCGGCGATGAACTCGCGCGTGAGCTCGCCGGGCTTCAGCGCGAGCAGGCGCAGCGTGCGCCACACGCGGCTGTCGAGATGCAGCAGCGAGTGCGTGACGTCGCCCGCGACTTCCTTCATCGACAGCACGTGCACATCGCTCGCCTGGCCGCACGTGACACAATGCGCGCCGGCGATCGGCGTGCCGCAGTTCAGGCAAGCCGCGGGGTCTTGCGATGCCGGCATGACGTCCGTGCGCGGCTTGTACACCCGCCGTTCGCACTGGACGCGCCCGCCGAAGCGCTCCGCGGTCGCGGTCCGCAGGCGCGTCGCCTCGTTTTCGAGATAGTGGTCGAGCGCAGCCAGGCTCTCGACGCGGTAGCGCACGCGCCGGCGCTGGCGCTCGCCGGGCGGCGTTTCGGTCGATTCGATCGTGGCACCGAGGAATCCGGCGCAGTCGAGCACCTCGCGCACGTGGCCGGGCAACCATGCGTCATAATCCGCGACGATATCGGGGTCGAGTTGGCACTCGACTTCGTAGGTGAGATGCGCGCCCAATGGGTGGCTCTTGTAGGACGACAGGAGAGTCTAGCCCGGACCGTATGCCGCGGCGACCGGGGGGGTACACTCGAAGGCCCTTTCAGGGGATCGTGCGGAGTCTGGCGTGGCCAAAAAGAAAGTGGAACCGGGCGAAGGCCTCACGGGATCCGGCCGGAAAAAAAGTACCGGTGCCGGGCAGCCGAAAGGCGAGGCAAAACGAGTGGAGCCAGCCGCGGCCGATAATTCCGGCGGCGACCGTCCGCTTGCGGCCGACAACCCGAAAGTCATCGTGGTCGGCATCGGCGCTTCCGCGGGTGGCCTTGCCGCGCTCAAGACATTTTTCAAAAACGTCCCCGACAACAGCGGCCTTGCCTGGGTGGTCGTCGTCCACCTGTCGCCGCAGCACGAGAGCCATCTCGCCGCGCTCCTCCAGCCGCACGTCCACATGCCGGTGCTGCAGGTCTCCGCGACGACGGCGCTCGAGCCGAATAGCGTTTACGTGATTCCCCCAAATGCGAATTTGAGCGCGATCGACTCCCACCTGCGGCTGTCGGACCTCGAGCAGAGCCGCAATGCGCGCGCGCCGATCGACCATTTCTTTCAGACGCTCGCCGAGACCCATAACGGCAACGCGATCGGCATCGTGCTGACCGGCACCGGTTCCGACGGGACGGTCGGGTTGAAGGAAATCAAGCTTCGCGGCGGGCTGACGGTGGTACAGGAGCCGACCGAAGCCGAATACGACAGCATGCCGCAGAGTGCAATCGCGACCGGCGTGGTCGACCTCATTTTACCGGTCGCCAGCATTCCCGCTGCCGTGACGAAGTTTGCGAACACGCAACCGCGATTACCGGCATCGATAACGGAGGAAGTCGTCGATGCCAGTCTCCGGAGCGTGCTGCAGAAGATATTCGCGCAGATCCGCGCGCGGACCGGGCGCGATTTCTCGCAGTACAAGCGCTCGACCGTCATGCGGCGCATCCGGCGCCGGATGCAGGTGCGCTTCATCGAGGAAATCGACCGTTACGCCGAGTTCCTGCGCCAGTCGCAGGACGAGGTGCGCGCGCTGTCCGACGACCTGCTGATCAGCGTCACGAGTTTCTTTCGCGACACGGACGTATTCAAACGGCTGCAGGAGGACATCCTCCCGCGCCTGTTCGAACGGAAAGGACCGGGTGACGAGTTGCGCGTCTGGTGCGCCGGCTGCGCCACGGGCGAGGAGGCCTACTCGATCGCGATGTTGTTGCTGGAAGGCTCGGAGTCGCGCGAAGGTGCGGCGCCGAAAATCCAGTTGTTCGCGACCGACCTGCACGAGCGCTCGCTCGCCATTGCGCGCGATGGCTTCTATACGGGCGACATCACCGCGGCCATCTCGCCGGGCCGCCTGGGTCGGTTCTTCGAAAGCGAGGCCGCAGGCAACCGCATCCGCAAGGAAGTGCGCAACAAGATCGTGTTCGCGCGGCACAACCTGCTGTCGGACCCGCCGTTTTCGCGGCTTGACCTGATCGTGTGCCGCAACCTGCTGATCTATCTCCAGCGCGAAGTGCACCGCGATGTGTTCAGGCTGTTCCACTACGCGCTGCGGCCCGGCGGCTACCTGGTGCTCGGAACCGCCGAAACGGTGGACGATGCGGACCGGTTCCAGACGATCGACAAGAAGCTGGCCATCTACACCCGCGGCAGCGGACCGGCGATGGAACTGCGCCCGGTCATGCTTTCCGCTTCAGGCGACGTACCGCCGGACAAAGTCGCAGCGTCCATCGATACCGTCGAGTCGCCGCAATTGGACGCCATGCACGCGGAAATGTCGCGCCAGTATCTGCCCCCGAGCATCCTCGTGGCGCCGGATGGCGAGCTGGCACACATCGCGGGAGAGGCGGGCCGCTACCTGGAGCATCCCAGCGGCCCCGCGACGACGAGTGCAGCCAAACTCGTCCGCGAGGAGCTGGCGGTCGAACTCAGGACTGCGCTGGAGGCGGCGCGGCGCGGGAATCGCGTCGTCCGCAGTCGACCCGTTGAGCTGCAGCTCGCGGGGGAAACCCATGCCATCGTGCTGAACGTGCGCCCGGCCGTCGACGCGACCAACGACGGGTACTGCCTGGTCATCTTCGAGGAGCAGGACGCCGCCGAGGCGCCCGAAGCGGCGGAGGAATCGCGCCGATGGAAGGATCCGGACGCAGCCGCGCTCGCGAGCGAGCTCGTCATCACGCGTCATCGGCTGCTCCGCCTCTACAAGGACTTCGAGACGACGCAGGAGGAATCGAAGGCTTCCAACGAGGAGCTGCAGTCGGCCAACGAGGAATTGCGCTCGACGATGGAGGAGCTCGAGACGAGCAAGGAAGAGCTCGAGAGCATCAACGAAGAACTCCAGTCCGTGAATCAGGAGAACAAGCACCGGATGGAGGAACTGACGCAGATGTCGGGCGACCTCCAGCACCTGCTGGTCTCGACCGATATTGCGACGTTGTTTCTGGACCGGGAGTTTCGCATCCTGCGTTTCACGCCGAAGGTCGCCGATTTGTTCAACGTTCGCCAGACGGACTGCGGCCGTCCGATGTTCGACCTGACGCATCGGCTGCGTTACCCGGAACTGAAGGCCGATTCGGAAGCCGTGCTGGCCAGGCTGAGCCTCATCGAACGCGAAGTCCGGGATGCCGACGGCCACTGGTTTCTCGTACGCCTGCTGCCGTACCGCAGCAGCGAGGACCGGATCGAGGGAATCGTCCTCGCATTCATCGACATCACCCGCAGCAAGAAGGCCGAAGATGAGAACGCGCAACTCGCGGCGGCGCTCGAACGGCGTGTGACCGAACGGACGCGGCAGGTGCATGAGCTCACGACCTCGCTGCTGCGGGCCGAGCAACGCGAGCGCCGCAGGCTTTCCGAGACGCTGCACGACGAATTGCAGCAACTCCTCTACGCGGTCCAGCTCAAGTTGCACCTGGTGCGGGATGAAACGGCCGCCGGCCACCCGGTGGAGTCCGGGCAGCAACTCCAGCAAGCCGTGACCCTGCTCGCGCAGAGCACGAGGCTGACGCGCCAGCTCAGCGTCAACCTGAATCCGCCCATCCTGAAGAACGAGGGCATCAAGGCCATCTTCGGCTGGCTGCAGGGACAGATGCAGGAACTGCATTCACTCAACGTGGAGATTGATGCCGAGCACGAGATCCTGGTCGAGGATGCCGACGTGCGGGTGGTGCTGTTCCAGATCGTGCGCGAGTTGCTGTTCAACATCGCCAAGCACTCGGGAATCAGCTCGGCGATCGTCTCGCTGAAGGAGGCAGACGGCGAATTGCGGGTCGGAATCTCGGATCATGGCAGGGGCTTCGATGTCGCTTCCGCCATGAAGCAGGACGGCAGGAGAGGCTCGATCGGTCTCAGGCATGTGAGCGAGCGCGTCAAACTGCTCGGCGGGCAGATCCAGATCGAATCGCAGCCGGGACAGGGCACGGACATCCGGCTGCAGTTGCCCAAGTCGGCCAAGCTCGGCCCATGACGGCGACGGACATCACCCGCATGCGCATTCTTGTCGTTGAGGATCATCCGGTGTTGCAGGAAGTCATCCGTGAGCACATCGAGCGGTTGCCGCGGGTCAAGGCTTGCAGCGTGGCGCCGAGCGCCGAGGCAGCGCTTGCCATGTTCGAGCAGTGGGCGCCGGACCTGATGCTGATCGACCTGTCGCTGCCGGGAATGAACGGAATCGCGCTGATCGCGGAATTGCGCAGGAAGTATGGCTACTTGCATTGCGCCATCCTGTCCGGGCATGTCTCGCAGGCCTATGTTCGCCAGGCGCTCGCGGCAGGCGCCCAGGCGTATGTGCTGAAAGGGGATCCAGCCGAGATCGAGCGCGGAATCGATGCGATAGTCGCCGGCAAGCTCTATCTCAGCGAGGGATTGAAGCTCCCCGCCTGATCATCGTGCCTCGGCGATGACGCCGAGACAGACGAGTCAATTCGCGAAGTTGCCGGTGGGAACCGGCTGAACGCCGAGCTGCATCAAAAGCCGGTGCGCGCGGCGGCTGCCGGTGCGCTGCCACAATTCGTAGAGCCGCAACAGGTCCTGCGGCGATTCGCCATCGGCGCCTTCGCCGATCTCGTTCAGCGCTTCCACGAGCGGCTGGAACTTGTCCTCGAGTTCGGCGAACACCGACGACAGCGCGCGCCGCGGTCCCTGGCAGGGCGCCTGCGCGAGCATGCCGTAGGCGCCTCCGCCCATGGCGACGTGATAGTCCACGTCCACCACGCCGCGCGAATGTCCGGCGAGGAATCCGGCGATGAACAGCGCAACGTCGCCGAGGCGCTGAAGCAGTCGGTAACGCAGCCGTTCGTCGGGCGTGTCGGCGGCTTCGGCCAGCAGCGTCGCGAGCGGCTTGAGGCGCGCAGCCTTTCCCGGCGCCGGTTCGAAGAGCGCGTCGGTGCGCGCGAACATGGCGAGCAGGTTCACGACGTAGTGTTCGGTGTGTTCGCGCACGGACACGTGCTGGTGCCGGAGCGCGTGCTGCAGCGCGGCCCGGAAGAACTCGCGAACGTCGGATACCGTCATGAGCTCCATGGCGCCAGTTCAGTCCATTCCGCGGCACCGTTCTGCCAACCGCGTCGCACCATTAAAGGGGTCGCATCCCATTAGGCGCTTTTCTGCCAAAACGGTTCGACCGATCTCGCGCGGCTGGCACTCTCCATTCTCGTCTGCTTACGCGTGCTTACGGTGCCGGCTTACGGTGCCGTGCTTACGGTGCCGGGGGGGGGGGGGGGGGGGGGGGGGGGGGGGGGG
>JANNKZ010000353.1:0-2255 GCA_031396515.1 Gammaproteobacteria bacterium | reverse complement strand
CCGCGCCGAACAAGCAGCGGCCGCGGCCTCGCGTCCGCGCTTGCCGCAGTGGGCGGCCATCGCCGCCTCACTCGCCATCGGACTCCTGGTTGGACTGTTCGCGATGCGCGAGCCCGCCGCGCCCTGGGAGGAATCGGGCGCGGGCCTGGTCGCGCGCGGCGAACTCGACCATGCGCTCACGACCCAGCTCGCGGGCGAAGCGGCCGTGCCGGAAGTGCGCGTCGGCATCAGCTTCCGTAATCGCGAAGGCGCCTACTGCCGCGCATTCCATCTCCAGCGCGAAGCGCCGCTCGCCGGACTCGCCTGCCGCGACGATGGCGGCTGGCGCCTGCAGGTGCTGGCTGCCGCGACCAGGCAGGAAGGCGAGCTGCAACCGGCCACCGCGATGCCGATGGCGGTACTGCAGGCGGTCGATGCCGCGATCGACGGCGAACCGCTCGATGCGGAAGCCGAGACGGCGGCGCGCGACGCGGACTGGCGCTGAAAGCGGCAGGCGTTTACGGTTACGTGCGGCCGAGCCGCCACGGCACGACGAACAAAATCGCGTAGGCGACCCAGACCGCGAATGACGCGTAAAAGCCGAAGCCGGTCTTCAACAGCATCACCAGTACGACCAGGTCAAGCACGGCGTTGACGAGCAAGAACACGATGCCGAGTTTCCGCCCGGCTTCTGCTTTCGGTTCCGCCTGCTTCAAGAAATTCCGGGCGAGCAGCCACGAAAAGACCAGCCAGATGACGAGGATCGGAAAACTGATGGCGGGATTGCTGGAGACGTAAGGGATCGGCGGCACGGCTTTCAGCGCCGGCGTCATGAAAACGATGCTGCCCCAGAAGAAACCGGCGACCCACAGCAAGCCGGCGTAGAGCAGCGCTTTTCCAAGGGCAAATGACTTCATATCCGGCATGATACGGCCATGACGGCCGACCGGATGTTGATGCCCCGCATTTTTCTGCCGCTGCTTGCGGCTGTTCTTGCGCTGGCGAGTTGCGCCACTGTCTCGGTCCAGGTTCCCGCGCTCGCGCCAACGGAACAGCAAGCCGGCGTCGCCGCCGCCAATCCGCTCGCGGTCGACGCGGGGCTCGAGATCCTGCGCGCCGGCGGCAGCGCGGCCGATGCCGCGGTCGCCGTGCAGGCGATGCTCGGCCTCGTCGAACCGCAGAGTTCCGGCATCGGCGGCGGCGGATTCATGCTCTATTACGACGCCGCGAGCAAGCAGGTCACGGCATTTGACGGACGCGAGACGGCGCCGGCGGGCGCGACGCCCTCGATGTTCGTCGATGCCAGCGGCGCGCCGTTCTCCTATCGCGATGCCGTCGTCTCCGGACGCTCGACCGGCGTGCCCGGTGCGCTCGCGATGCTCGGCGTCGTGCAGAAGCGTTACGGCCGCCTGCCATGGTCCGCGCTGCTGAAACCGGCCGAGCGCGCGGCGGATGCGGGGTTCGCCATACCACTGCGGCTCGGGCGTTTTGCGAACAGCACGGCGCCGCAGGCTGCGGAGCCGGATGTGCGCGCGCTTTTTTCCCGCGCCGACGGTACGCCCGTGCAGGCGGGCGACCTGCACCGCAATCCCGCCTACGCCGCGACCCTGCGGCGCATCGCGACGCAAGGGCCGCGCGCGCTGCTCGAATCGCCGCTGCGCGATGCGATCATCGCGCGCACGCGCGCGGAGCCGCGCGCCGGTACGCTCGCGGTCGAGGACTTCGAGCGCTACCAGCCGCGCAGCGTCGAACCGGTCTGCGGGCCGTTCCTCGTTTATGTCGTCTGCGTACCGCCGCCGCCGTCCTCGGGCGTCTCGCTGCTGCAGTTGCTGGCGATGCTCGAAGAGAAAGAGATCGGGCTCTTTGAGCCGACCGATCCCGAGGCCTGGTTCCTGTTCGCCGAAGCGACCCGGCTGATGTATGCGGATCGCGATCACTACGTCGCCGATCCCGCGTTCCTCGACGTGCCAATCGAGGGGCTGCTTGCGCGGGATTACATCGCGCGCCGAGCAGCGTTGATCGGCGCCACTGCCGGCCCTTCTCCTGCCGCCGGCAATCCCGCGCCGATCCAACGCGGCACTGACGCAACAAAAGAGGCTGCGGGCACATCACATTTTGTGGTTGTCGATGCGGCTGGCAACGTCGTCTCGATGACGACGACAGTCGAATCGCTGTTCGGATCCGGTCGCGCGGTCGAGGGCTTCATGCTCAACAACCAGCTTTCGGATTTCTCGTTCGAGCCGGTGAAAGACGGCAAGCCGGTCGCGAATGCGGTC
>JANNKZ010000291.1:0-2668 GCA_031396515.1 Gammaproteobacteria bacterium | reverse complement strand
CGCGCGCTCCCTGTATCACGGCCACGAACAGGTCCGCGACCGACGGCACGCCGACCTCGCCGAGGCGCTCGAGGTCGGCACGGTCCACGCCGTGGAACAGCATGTGCGTGCGGCCGAGGCCCTGGCGCTCGCCGATCGGCTTGTGGGTACGGGCGGCGGCCACGTGTTCGGGCCGCACCGCGACCTGCGCGTATTTCTCCTGGACATCGTCCATCGCCGCGTCGAGCACAATGCGCCCGCGATCGATGAACAACAGGTCGGTCAGGATGTGCTCGACCTCCTCCACCTGGTGGGTCGTGACGAGGATGGTGCGCTGTTCGTCGAAGTACTCGTTGAGCAGCGTCTCGTAGAACTGCTTGCGCATCAGGATGTCGAGGCCGAGTGTCGGCTCGTCGAGCACGAGCAGCTTGGCGTCGATCGCCATGACGAGCGCGAGGTGCAGCTGCGTCACCATGCCCTTCGAGAGCTCCTTGACGCGGCTCGCCTGCTTGATGTCGCTCCGCGAAAGGAAATGATCGCAGGCGGCGCGCCGGAAGCGCGGGTGCGTCGCCGCGACGAAGTCGATCAGCTGGCGCACGCGGATCCAGCGCGGCAGCACCGCGACATCGGCGATGAAGCAGACGTCCTGCATCAGCCGGTGGCGCTGGCGGTATGGGTCGAGGCCGAGCACCGAAAGCTCGCCGTCGAAGCGCGTGAGGCCGAGGAGCGCCTTCAGCGCGGTGGTCTTGCCGGCGCCGTTCGGGCCGATGAGGCCGACGATGCGGCCGGGGCCGACCTTGAAATTCACGTCATTCAGCGCGCGGGTCGAGCCAAACTGCTTGCCGAGTCCGCGCGCCACGATCAACTCACTCACGATCATCTCCCTCGCCCGGTTCTTCTTCGCGCTTCAGGCTCGCGGCCGGCGCGGGCGGAATCTTGTCGAGCTTGTCCAGCAGGTCCTTGGGTTAGAAGCCCAGGCGCTGGATGCGGCCGGCAATCTTTGGCCACTCCTGCTCCAGGAAAAGCTGACGTTCGTCCTTCATCAGCGCGCGGCGCGCGCCTTCGGTGACGAACATGCCGCGACCACGGCGCTTCTCGACGAGCTGTTCGTCGACGAGCTGCTGGTAGCCCTTCAGGACGGTCAGCGGGTTCAGCCGGTATTCGGCCGCAACGCTGCGGACACTGGGCAAGGGGTCGCCGTCGTTCAGCACCCCTTCCAGGATCATCGCCACCACGCGATCGCGCAGTTGGCGATAGATCGGCAGGCTGTCGTTCCAGTTGGTGTCCATGTGTGCGTCTAAGTGAGCTAGCCCGCTACCAGACTACTTTAGCAGAGCACCTTTGGCGTCAACCTGCATCGCCGGGCTGTTGGCGTCCGACTTGGCGAGGCGATCCGCGACGCGCGAGGCGACCACCACGATCTCCGGAAGCTGGGTCATCGCGGCGAAGTTCGCGTTGAACGCGGGCACGCGCTTGGCGACCACGATGACTTCCGGGAGCGCGGCAATCGTCATGCCTGCATCGGAGACCAGCGTGAGTTCGCCGACTTCGACCGTGCCGGCCGGCGCCGAGGCCAGATGGGCCTGATCCATGACCAGGCCGCTGAACGCGACGATCGCGACCGCCGCCACTGCGCTGATCGTCTTCCGGGTGTTCTGTGTGTTTGTGAACATGACTCTCTCCTTCCTTTTGCCTGGGTGGTCCCGGCCCCTTTGGCCGGTCCCGATGTACTGATGTGCTCGTCTGGTGTTGTAGTGAACTATAACACCGACTCCAGCGCAAGGGGTTTCTGAGTCTTTTTTCAAGGTCGTCCTCCTATTTGAATAAAAACAACATGTTACGAAGACAAAAAATCGTTTCTGATCCGGATTTATCGCGGAACCGCCCCGCCCTGCCCCGGTTTTTGCGCAGATCCGGAACACCAGAGCGGCCTCCGGAGCGTTGAAGAAGGTGCCGGCCGGGCCATGTACAGTTGCCGGCGATGGAGGCAGGGGACGCGGACGCTCAACTGATGCTGCGCTACGCAGGAGGCGATGCGCATGCATTCGACCAGCTCTATGCGAACCACAAGAGCGCCCTGTGGCGCTTCATCCGGCGGACGGTCGGCAGCCAGGCGGCGACCGACGACGTGTTCCAGGAATGCTGGTCGCGGGTGATCGAGCATCGCGCGGGCTACCAGCCCGCCGCGCGCTTCGCCACCTGGCTCTATCGGATCGCGCACAACTGCTGCATGGATTACTGGCGCAAGAGCGGTCGCCGCGCCCGGCGCGAATCGAGCGATGACGACGCGATCGCGGCCGCGGCGGATGACGAGGCTCTGGGTCCGCTGCCCGAGACGCTGGCCGGCGAAGCGCGCGAGCGGCTGGTCGCCGCGCTCGCACAGCTGCCCGAGGAGCAGCGCGCGGCATTCCTGCTGTATGTCGAAGCGGGCCTGTCGCTCGCAGAAATCGGCGAGGTCACGGGCGTGAATCCCGAGACCGCGAAGAGCCGGCTGCGCTACGCGGTCGCGCGCTTGAAACGAACGCTCGCAACGGACACGGGGTCGGACTGAGGATGACGACGGCAAAGGACAAACCGGTCGATCGCGACGCGTGGCGTCGCCTGCTCGACGGCGGGACCGACGCTCCGCCGGAGCTGACCGACGCGCGCATCCGCGCGAAGGCGCGCCAAGCGCTCACGCCGCGCGCGG
>JANNKZ010000202.1:0-2607 GCA_031396515.1 Gammaproteobacteria bacterium | reverse complement strand
TGCGCGAGCACGAGCGTCGGACGCTGGATCCGCTGGATCACGTTGGCAATCGAATAGGTCTTGCCGGACCCGGTCACGCCGAGCAGCGTCTGGTGCGCGAGACCCGAATCGATGCCGTCCACGAGCGCGGAAATCGCCGCCGGCTGGTCGCCCGCGGGCTGGTATGGCGCCTGGAGATCGAATGCCTTCGGTTCGCTCACGGTCCGCTCGAATTGCAACGCAAAATGCCTTCCCGTACCTTAGCCAAGTTCCTTCCGGCACGGTACTCCCCTGTGACCATCCGCCTCGCCAAACGTGTCCAGCGCATCAAGCCCTCGCCGACGCTCGCGGTGACCGCCCGCGCGGCCCGCCTGAAAGCCGAGGGCAAGGACATCATCGGCCTCGGGGCCGGGGAACCGGACTTCGACACGCCCGTACACATCGCGGAAGCCGGCATTGCGGCGATCCGTGCCGGGCACACGCGTTACACGAACGTGGATGGCACGAACGAGCTCAAGGACGCGATCATCGGCAAGTTCCGCCGCGACAACGGCCTGGAATACGTGCGCAACCAGATCCTGGTGTCGAGCGGCGCCAAACAGACGGTATTCAACCTTTGCTGCGCCCTGCTCGACTCTGGCGACGAAGCGATCATCCCGGCTCCCTACTGGGTGTCCTATCCCGACATGGTCCTGGTCGCAGACGGCACACCGGTACCGATCGAGACCGGCATGGACGCGGGCTTCAAGATCACGCCCGCGCAGCTCGAGGCCGCCATCACTAAGCACACGCGGCTCTTCATATTGAACAGCCCGAGCAACCCGACCGGCGCCGCCTACTCGCGCGCCGAACTGGAAGCCTTCGGTCGCATCCTCGCCCGCCACCCGGACATCGTGATCGGCACCGACGACATGTACGAGCACATCTGGTGGGGACCGGAGCCCTTCGCAAGCTTCGCCACCGCGAATCCGGACCTGTATGACCGCACGGTGACGATCAACGGTCACTCGAAGAGCTACGCCATGACCGGCTGGCGCATCGGCTATTGCGGCGGACCCGCCGAGGTCGTCGCGGCGATGGCGACGATTCAGGGCCAGAGCACTTCGAACGCTTCGTCCATTTCACAGAAAGCGGCGACGGTCGCGCTGAACGCACCGCAGGACTGCGTGCGCGAGATGAATGTCGCCTTCCAGGCGCGCCACGACCTCGTCGTCGCGGGACTGAATGCGATTCCGGGCATGCGGTGCATCCCGGGCTGGGGCACGTTCTACGCATTCGCGAATGTCGAGGAGGCCATGCGCCTGGTCGGCGCGGCCGACGATAATGCCTTCGCGGAATTCCTGATCGTCGAAGCGGGCGTCGCAGTCGTTCCAGGCTCGGCTTTCGGTGCGCCGGGCCATTTTCGCCTGTCATTCGCAGCGTCCGCCGACACGCTCAAGGACGCACTCGGGCGCATGCAGCGGGCGATGACGGGTGCGCAGGCGAGAAAGCGCGCGTAAGGCACGACCAAGTCCCGGAATTCCCTGCCGATTTGTTGACTTGGAACTGGCCTTGCCCGACAATCGCGCGCCCTAAAAGCCGCTTCCCCGATAGCTCAGTCGGTAGAGCAACGGACTGTTAATCCGTGGGTCGTTGGTTCGAGTCCAACTCGGGGAGCCATTCCCGCTGATGGCAACGAAGAAGCTGGTCGAAGTCGCAACCTGGACTGCGATCGCCGTTGCCGGCGCCGCCGCACTCGGCGGCATCGCCCTCAATCGCGGCGAGACCATCAACGCGATGTGGTTCGTGGTCGCGGCGGTCTGCGTCTACCTGATCGGCTACCGCTTCTACAGCGGCTGGATCGCGACCCGCGTGTTGCGGCTCGACGCGACGCGAGCGACGCCGGCCGAGCGCCTCGAGAACGGGCGCGACTTCATGCCGACGCATCGCTCGATCGTGTTCGGCCACCACTTCGCGGCAATCGCGGGCGCCGGTCCCCTGATCGGGCCGACACTCGCCGCCCAGTTCGGCTACCTGCCGGGAACGCTGTGGCTGCTGGTCGGCGCGGTGATGGCCGGCTGCGTGCAGGACATGCTCGTCATGTTCTGCTCCACACGGCGCGACGGACGGAGCCTCGGCCAGATGGCCCGTGATGAACTCGGCCGTCTCGGCGGCACCGCGGCGCTCATCGGCACGCTTTTCATCATGATCATCCTGATCGCGGTGCTCTCGCTCGTGGTCGTGAAGGCCATGGCGCACAGCCCCTGGTCCACGGCAACCGTGTTCGCCACCATCCCGATCGCGCTGATCGTCGGCGTGTACCTGCGCATGATCCGGCCGGGCCGGGTGCTCGAGGCGACCGCCATCGGCGTGACGCTGCTGCTGCTGTCCGTTGCGGGCGGAGGCTGGGTGGACCAGCACCCGGTGTGGCGCGAGTGGTTCGATCTCGACGGACTGGCGTTGGCCTGGTTTGTGATCGGCTACGGATTCCTGGCTGCGATCCTGCCGGTCTGGCTGCTGCTGGCGCCGCGCGACTACCTGTCGACGTTCATCAAGCTGGGCGTCGTGTTCCTGCTCGCGATTGCGATCTGCTCCCTGCAGCCGGACATCAAGATGCCGGCGTTCACGCGCTTCATCGACGGAACCGGG
>JANNKZ010000150.1:0-1823 GCA_031396515.1 Gammaproteobacteria bacterium | reverse complement strand
CCGCGCGCTGGCTCGAGGAGCGCTTCGGCCGGCGCGTGCCGGGACTCTTGACCAAGGCTGGAATCTTTCCGGCTTCGAAGGAGACGACGTGAGCTACAGACTCGGCATCGACGTCGGCGGCACGTTCACCGACCTGCTGCTGGTCGACGAGAAGAACGGTCGCACCTGGAGCGCCAAGGTCCCGAGCACGCCGAAGGACCAGTCGATCGGCGTGATTCAGGGCCTCGAGCGCGTCTGCAAGCGCGCGGGAATTCCGCCGACCGCCATCGAGCACGTGATGCACGGCACCACGGTCGCGACCAACACCGTGCTGACGAGCTCCGGCGCGAAAGTCGGGCTTGTGACGACCAAGGGCTATCGCCAGGTGCTGCAGATCGCGCGTTCCTATGTGCCGGGCGGACTCGGCGGCTGGGTAATCTACAACAAATCGCTGCCGATGGCGCCGCTCGCGCTGACAATCGAAGCGGATGAGCGCGTGGATGCGCGCGGCGAAGTCGTGCGCGCGCTCGACGAGGCGGCTCTGCGCGGGTCGCTCGCGAAGCTGAAGACGGCGAAGATCGAGGCGCTGACCGTGTCGCTGATCAATGCTTTCGCGAACGATGCGCACGAGCGGCGCATCCGCGAGATCGCTTCCGCAGTGCTGCCGGGCGTGCCGGTATCGCTCTCTTCCGAAGTCGTGCCGGAAATGCAGGAATACGAGCGCACGGTCACGACGGTCGCGAATTCCTACGTGCGCCCGGTCGTGCAACGCTACGTGAACAACCTGCAGAAGAAACTCGCTTCGCAGGCCGGGCGCGTGAAACTGCACATCCTGCGTTCCGACGGCGGCCTCGCCTCCGCCGCATCCGCCGAGGAATACCCGGTCAACCTGCTGATGTCCGGCCCGGCAGGCGGCGTCACCGGCGCGCTCTGGGTCGCGCTGCAGGCGGGATTTCCGAATCTCCTCACGGTGGACGTCGGCGGCACCTCGACCGACGTCGCGCTCATCATGAACGGCGTGCCGCGCCTCCGGCGCGAGACGACCGTCGGCGACGTGACGGTGCGCGCGTCTTCCGTGGACATCCGCTCGGTCGGCGCGGGCGGCGGCTCGATCGCGCACGTGCCGGAGCTGACGAAAGCGCTGCGAGTCGGCCCGCAATCCGCGGGCGCGGATCCGGGGCCGGCCGCTTACGGCCGAGGCGGCGCCGAGCCGACCGTGACGGATGCGAATGTCGTGCTCGGCTATCTGCCGGCCATGCAGCGGCTCGGCGGCGATCTCGAACTCGACCGCAAGCTCGCGGCGAAGGCCGTCGCCAAGGTCGCGAGCGCGCTCGGGAAATCCGTCGAGGACGCGGCCCAGGGCATCTATGACATCGTCAACGAGAACATGGTCGGGGCGCTTCGCCTCGTGTCGGTCGAGCAGGGCCACGATCCGCGCGACTATGCGTTGATCGCTTTCGGCGGCGCCGGGCCGCTGCACGCGAATGCGCTTTCGCGCCTGCTCGGCTCGTGGCCGTCGATCATTCCGCCGGGACCGGGCGTGCTCTGTGCGCTCGGCGATGCGACGACGGCGCTGCGCGACGAATCCGCACGCACGTTCATCCGCAAGTTCGCCGAAACCACGCCGCAGGAGATCGCGAAGATCCTCGAGCAGTTGTCGGCGACCGCCGCAACCGCGCTCGAACGCGAGAAGGTTCCGGCATCCGAGATGAAGCGCAGCTACCAGGTGGACGTGCGTTATCACGGCCAGGGCCTGCGGCTCACCGTGGACGTGGACCTCAAGGACCTGAAGAAGCGCGGCCTGAAGGCGATCTCGAAACCCTTCGACGCCGAGCACGAGCGGC
>JANNKZ010000043.1:0-5415 GCA_031396515.1 Gammaproteobacteria bacterium | reverse complement strand
AATCTCGATGTCGAAATCCATGCGGCGGCCGACGCCACCGCCTGCGAGTAACGGCAGGGTCGTGTCGAGAGGATACACGCGGAATCCGCACATGGCGTCCGGCAGGTCCGATGACCAGGTGTTGACCGAAACCCAGAAGTTGGTCAAGCGCCGGCCGTAGAGGCGCGAGCGCGGCGCATCGGCGTCGAATAGCGGCTGGCCGCAGATGAGCGCATCCGGCTGGGCCCGGACCGCATCGAGGAATCGGGGAATGTCTTGCAGGTCGTGCTGGCCGTCCGCATCGATCTGCAACGCATGGGAATGGCCGAGCGCGGCCGCATGGCGCAGGCCGGTCTGTACGGCGGCCCCCTTGCCGCGGTTCGTCGAATGACGCAGCAGGTGGACACCGCTGCCTGATTTCGCGATTTCGTCGAGAGCCTGCGCGCACTCCGGACCGGAGCCGTCGTCGACCAGGATGACATCCAGTCCGCAGCAGCGCGCACGGTCGACGACCCGGCCAGCCGTGCTGCCGTGGTCGAACACGGGAATGACGGCACAGACATCAGCCATCGGTGCGTCCCGTCTCGATGCGGCCCGCGGAATGCCTTCCGAGTGCGGACGTATATTCGAAACTGAGCATCGTGGCGTCAGCATCCGACGCGACCAGCAGCTGCAGCGAACAGCCCGGCTGGATGATGCGTTCGAACTTGACGGACAGGCAGGCACGCATCCCGCGTGCCGCGCCGAGGTACTCGGCACCGAACTCGAGTGCCCAACCGAGCAGGACCGCGCCCGGAACGATCGGCAACGCAGGAAAGTGGCCGCGCAGACAAGCCAGGTCCGGCGGCACGCGCAGTTCTAGCGTCGCGGACCGTCCCGCTGCGGACCGTGACGCCATGACGACCGGCCGCGCCGGGAAAGGCGCCGAATAGAGCGTTGCGAGGTCCGGTTCCGATGCCGTTTCGAGCGTTTGGCGTTGCGAATCGTCGACGAAGCGCACATCGCCAGCTGGCAGGCCCGGCGCGCAGGCCCCGGCCACGGCGGCGTGGCCATTGCGCCGAAGCGTCCGCAACCCGGCTTCGCTCAGTACTCCGATCATGGCAGCCTGGCCGGCGATGTTCAGGTGCCTCGAAATCACGGTTTGCCGCGTTCTTTCCAGGCTTGCGTGATCGCTCAGCGTCTCAACCCTCGTTCACGACCCGATAGATCGCCTGGACCAGGTCTTGAACCGTGCGCACGGAGCGAAAACCCTCGATCGAGATCTTCCGGCCGGTCTGGCGGCGCAGCCGATCGAGAAGATCGATCGCATCGATGCTATCGATCTCGAGATCTTCCGAAAGCCGTGCATCCGGCGTTATGCGCGCCGGGTCGAGTTCGAAGAGCTCGGCAAGGGTTGCGCGCAACTCGTTGAAAATCGCATCTGTATCGTGCATCAACTGGGTGACCGGCTGTCGGCCTGTCGCGTGGCGGCTCATTCTAGGTCCCGCGCGTCCCTGACGCATAGCAGGTCTTGAAGTAATCGGTCAGCAGTCGGGACCCGATGGGTGCCGGTCGTGCGCGGTACGGCGCGGGGTCAATGCCGGCCTCGACCGTGAGCGAATAATGCGGTCGAATCGCCGGGACCTTGTACCAGGGCACGGCCTTGGATAGGTGCGGCGGCCGCACGCGTATGAAGACCGGCGTCACAACGCGTGCCGCGCGCAGCGCGACGCTCGCCGCGCCGCGATGAAAATGCGCCGGCCGATCCGGCACCGTGCGCGTGCCCTCGGGAAACATGATCAGGCACTCGCCGGCGGCGAGCAGCGCGGAGGCCTGTTCGATCATGGTCTCGGTCGGCGAGTTGGCGACATAACCGGCGCCATGGACGGCGAGAACCATCGAGGGATTGCGCCATGCCGCGCGCTTGACGACGCAGGCCGCGCCCGGGACGAAGGCGATCAGCAGCACGATATCGACCAGCGACGGGTGGTTCGCGATGACGAGCTGGCCGGGCCGGCCAAGCGACGACGCGCCGGCAAACGCGTAGCTGATGCAGCCGGCCTGGTTCATGTAACCGACGAACGCACGGAAGGCCACGCGGATCATGCGGCGTACGCGAGCCTGGCGCGCGGAGCCCGGGCCTGGCAGCGCCAGCAGCAGCGGGACGACCAGGATGCCGAGGACCGTGCCGCACAATCCGAACAACAGGAAGCCGAAACCGGTTGTCACGACGCGCACGGGATGCCAATCGCGCAGCGGCCGCGGTGCCGTGCGGTCCGTCATCCCGTCGCCCTGTTCCGCATCAATTACGTAGGCCATTGCGAGATGCCTATAGACATCCGTTGTCGGCCGCCGATTGGCGCCGGATTTTCGGCGCCGCCATCGGAATGGTCAGGATTGTGCTCACGAGGCCCATCAGGAGCAGCGCCGTAAATGTTTCGCGCGAGACGATCTGCTCGTCAAGCAGGACGCTCGCGAACACGATCAGGATCAGCCCTTTCGTCTGGAGAATCCAGCCGATCAGCGAGGCGTCGCCGACCGGCCATTTCAGGATGCGTCCGGCCAGCCAGACGCCGAGCAGCTTGCCGAGGACGGCGACGGCCAGCAGCGCCGCGGCGACGAGAAAGACCGTTGCGCTGTCGATGCCCCAATCGGTGCGCAGTCCCGTCACGAGAAAGTAGACGGGCATCAGCAACAGCAGCACGCTGTGGCGCATCTCGGTCGTGCGGCGCTCGTCGAACCACTCGGCATCCGTGACGACGCCAGCGAGGAATGCGCCGATCATGAAATGCAGTCCGAGCCATTCGGCGGCGCAGGCGCACAGCAGCAACCAGACGATGGCAACATGCCAACGATCTACCGCGCCGAGGCGCGGCATGAGCCGGCGAAACGCCAGGCTGCCGAGACCGAAGGCCGCGACGAACAGGCATTGCAGCCCGATGCGCTGCACATCCATCAGGATCAGCGCAAGCACGACCCAGATCGCGACGTCGTCGAGGCTGGCATAGCGCATCAGGCGTTGGCCGAGCGGCGCACGGAATATCGACAGCTTCTCCAGCATCAGGATCAGCACCGGCAGGGCCGTCACCGCGCAGGCCATGCCGACGCCCGTCACGAACTGCCATCCGGAAGCGGCCGGGCCGATCCACCGGTCGTCGGCAGCCAGGACCCAGGCGACGAGCATGCCGAGCAGCAGTGGCACGGCCAGCGCCAGTCCGGCGGTGACGAGGCACTCGCGTCGTTGTGCCCACGCCTGCCGGACGTCCAACTCGATGCCCGCGAGCCATACGAAGACGGCGACCGCCCACCACGCGACTCCGGACAGGGATTGCAGGACCGGGCTGGTGAAAAGAGACCCGTACCACTCTGGAACCAGGCTTCCGACGACAGCCGGGCCCAGCAGGATGCCGACCACGATCTGGACGATCACCAGCGGGGCGAAGTAATCCGTGCGCGCCAGGCGCCAGACCAGATAGGGCACTGTAAAGATGACCAGCATCACCAGAAGCAGGGCGGAAGACGGTGTAAGTGACTGTTCCATCAGGGTTTGTTACAGGCGTCGGGTGGCCGGCCGAAGATTGCATCCGGCGCGGGCCAATGGATATCGACCCTCGGCAACCGACCGCGAGTCGCAACGGCGAGCAGCAATCCTTCGCGCGGCCGGTAGTGGCGCCAGCCATAGTCGACACCCGCGAAACGGGCGCGCCGTTTCCGGACGGCCACCTTCCGAATCTCCGGCAGACCGGCTCCGGCTGCTTTGAGGATCGCCTCTTTGGCCGTCCACAGTCCCGTCGGCGTGAGGGTTCCATCATCCATGGCCGATTGTTCCGTGCGGCTGGCAACGAGCCGGACCGCCGCGGCGCGCGCGCGATCGGCCGGCTCGATATCGATGCCGAGTGACATGCCTTGCGGCGCAACCGCGCAGGCGGCAAACCCGCGGGAATGCGTGAAGCTGATGGCCGGACCGCCGGGAAAGTGCGGCTTCCCCCGGCCGGTCCACCGCAAGCTCGAGATCGACGGCAGCTGACATGCCTGACTCAAGGTCGCGAGCAGAGCGAGGACGGTCAGGCTCTCCATGCCGGTGCCCTGTGCCAGTCGCCGGGCCAGGCGCGCTCCTTGGAACCGGGGCAGGAGACGAATCCAGCGCTCGGCAGCCTCGGCAGGCAGGGCCGCCGGGACCGCGGCGCAAAGCACGCGCACGACCGGACGCGATGCGGGTCTCCGCGTGGCATTCACCGTTTGATCCCCCCCTCGATGCGCCCGTCAATCGTACTCGACCGCCGTCAGTCCCGGCGATTGCGCAACCGCTCCATCGTCCCCTCGATCCACGCCTGCACTTCGGCGTTAAGCTCGCGCGGGTCGCGGCCGGTCGCCTCGATCGGCGGGCCGATCACGACCCGGATCGTTCCGGGTTTTTTCAGGAGCCCGCGACGCGGCCAGTAGTCGCCGGCGTTGTGCGCGACGGGCACGATCTTCACGCCGGCCTGCGACGCGAGGAGCGCGCCCGACATTCCGTACTTGCGCGTCTGCCCCGGGTCCATCCGCGTGCCTTCCGGAAACACGAGCACCCAGATGCCGGACGCGAGCCGGTCGCGTCCCTGGTCGAGCACCTGATTGACGGCACGGTGTCCGGCACCGCGATCAATGGCGATGCACTTCAACATCCAGCACGCCCAGCCGACGAGCGGGATCCAGAGGATCTCGCGCTTGAGCACCCACGCCTGCGGCGGCATCACGACCATCTGCGCCATCGTTTCCCAGGTGGAGTTGTGCTTCCACATGGAGACGTGCGCGCCCTCGTGCGGAATATTTTCGCGCCCCTCGACCACCCATTTCAGGCCGCAGAAAAATCTCGCGAGCCACATGTTCGAGCCGGCCCAGCCGCGCGCGAATTTGTAGAGCCCCCGGAACGGCAGCCAGCCGAGCAGCGTGATCACTGCGCCCCAGATGGGCGACAGTGCGAACAGCAGCGTCGTGAAAATCACCGACCCGAACCACTGGAAAACGCGGATCCGGCGCCAGGATGCGACCCGCGGAGCGCCCGGCGGAGTGACTTCTTCCGCCATCAGTCAGTTATGACCGTAATGGATGCTCATACACATCCGGAGTGATGGGCCATTTCAGCCCGGAAGACGCGCCAGGTTAGCCGTCAGCAGGAACAAACGCTGCAGCGCAGCGAGTAGCGCAAGCCGATTGGCCCGCACACGGACGTCATCCGCCATGACGAGTACGCGATCGAAGAATCCATCCACGAAAGGACGCAGCGCCGCCAGTTTTCCGAGCGCCTCGGTGTAGCGGCGGGAGGTGACGAGGCGTTCGACTTCGGTGCGCAGCTCCTCGAGAGCGGTCGCGAGCTTGCGCTCGTCCGGATCGTTGAGGAGCCCCGGATCGACGCGCGGGTTCGGCTGTTCACCGGCCTTGCGCAGGATGTTGGAGATGCGCTTGTTGGCGGCGGTC
>JANNKZ010000542.1:0-12581 GCA_031396515.1 Gammaproteobacteria bacterium | reverse complement strand
GACCGCCGCGGCGAGCTTGCCGCCGGCCGCCGATCCCATGGGGGTCGGCAGCAGGACGAGCCGCGCATTGGCGATGGGTCGGCCGCTTTCGGCTTCGAGCACCTGGCCCTGGATCAGGAGTTTCTGCGGCCGCCGCGTCGTCGGCACGACGGCGTACAGCCCCGGTCGCACGACTGAGAGCGCGAGCCCGTGCGCCGACAGGATCTCGCGGGCAATGATCAGACGGCTGGTTGAGCGCGGCTCGTCGAGCACGCGCAATGAAGCCGGCACGAGTACGGAGCTGTAGATGAAATCGAGTCCCGGGTCGCGCAATTCCAGCAAGACATCGATGACCGGGCGGCCGGCGAGACGCTGCGCATCGGCGCCGGCGGGCGCGACGTAGAACAGGGAAACAAGGAGGAGTGCACCGGCGGTGAACCGGCGACAGGCTGCGGTCATCGGCGCATTATAAAAGCCTAGTCGGCTCCGACCGCCACTGCCGGCTGCGCGAACTGCTGGCGCGTTTCGAGCCAGTCCCAGAGCGCGTTCCACTGGTGCAGTTCGGGACCGACGCGCACCGGGTTCATCTCGTGCAGGCCGAGTCCCTGCTCGCCGGCCGACAAGTAGCTCTGCGAATCGCGTAGCGTGGTCACGACCGGGATCTGCATCTGATCGAGGAAACGCATCAGCGTGCGGAAGATGATCGTGTTCGGCTTGACGCGGTTCGCGATCACGCCGAGCCGGTTCTCGCGGCGCTTGATCTTGCCGGAGATCAACAGGTGACCGATGCAGCGGGAAGCGGCATGGATGTCGGCATCGGAAGGCATGACCGGCACGAGCACCGCATCGGCATCGCGGACATGTTCGTTGAAATGGGAAGGTTGCAGCGCTGCCGGCGTATCGACGATGACGCGGTCGATGTCGTGCGGAATGCGCAACTGAAAACTCCGCGTGACGCCGATCGTGCGCGCGAAGGCCGCGATGCCGTGGATGGCGGGACAGTCGGCGGGGCGCTTTTCGAGCCAGCGCGAACTGGTGCCCTGTGGGTCGAAATCCATCAGGGCCGGCTTGTGCCCACGGGCCGCGTACATCGCCGCGATGCCCGTCGCGATCGTGGACTTGCCAGAGCCGCCCTTGGGATTGAGCAGAACGATCCGCAGCATGGCACCCCCGTAGCCAGTCATTCAGACTACGCCGGGTTCCGGGTCGGGGCAAGCCAGCCAGGACGCGCGCCGACGTGTGAGACCGGCGGCTATACTCGCCAAAAAACGTGAATTGACAAGGCGTTACGTGATGCGTCCGCGGGTGGTCATCGTCGGAGCCGGATTCGGCGGTCTTGCGGCCGCAAAGAGTCTCGCGGGCGCCGATGCCGACATAACGCTCATCGACCGGCAAAATCACCACCTGTTCCAGCCGTTGCTCTACCAGGTCGCGACCGCCGGACTGTCGCCTGCCGACATCGCCTGGCCGGTGCGCCAGCTGTTCCGGCGCCAGCCGAACGTGCGCGTGATGATGGGAGAGGTCACCTCGATCGACACGGCCCGTCGGGTCGTGATGCTCGGTCATGGACCAATCGCGTACGACTGGCTGGTGCTCGCAACCGGGGCCACGCACGGCTACTTCGGCCACGACGACTGGGCGGCACATGCACCGGGACTCAAGAGCCTGGACGACGCCATTGCGGTTCGCCGGCGCCTGCTGCTGGCCTTCGAGCAGGCGGAAATGGCGGCGAGCCCGGAGCTGGCCGCACGGCTGCTGACTATCGCGATCGTTGGCGGCGGCCCGACCGGCGTCGAGATGGCGGGCGCAGTCGCCGAACTCGCGCGCAAGGCGCTGGCCGCGGATTTCCACGAGATCGACCCGCGTCGCACGCGCGTGCTGCTGCTGGAGGCCGGTCCGCGCCTGCTGCCGACTTTCCCGGAAACCCTGTCGCACTACACCGAGGTGGCGCTTCGCCAGCTGGGCGTCGAGGTACGTCTCGGCCAGCCGGTGACCCGTTGCGATGCGGAGGGCGTGGCGCTCGGCAATGAGTCGATCGCGGCCGGCCCTATCATCTGGGCCGCGGGCGTCAGCGCGTCGCCGGCGGCGTAGTGGCTCGGCATCGCCGGCGACCGCGCTGGCCGCGTGCCGGTCACGAAAGACCTGCGCGCGCCTGGGCAGGAACGGGTGTTTGTCCTCGGCGACACCGCGCAAGTGCTCAATCCGGACGGCGGGCCCGTTCCCGGCATCGCGCCGGCCGCGAAGCAGCAGGGGGCTTTCGTCGCCCGATGGCTACAGGCGCAATTCGCCGGCCGCGAAGCTCCGGCCGTGTTTACCTATGCCGATCGCGGCCTGCTTGCGACGATCGGGCGCAAGGCGGCAGTCATCAGTTATCGTCGCCTGAGGCTGAAGGGCCGTTTCGCCTGGTGGCTCTGGGGCGCGGCGCACATTTATTTCCTCGTGAATCTGCGCAACCGCATCATTGTGATGACCCAATGGCTCTGGGCCTATTTCGTCTTCGAGCGGGGGGCCAGGCTGATTACCGGTCTCAAGCCGCCCTAGGCAATGCGGGGTTCGACATGCGTGCATGTTTCCTGGCGATGGTGGGGCTGATCCTGGCAGGTTGCGCAAGCCGCGACCTATGGCCCGTGGAGCGCGTCGATCCGGATACGGCCGTCCATGTGACGATCATGGCCGAGCCGTGGATCTATGCGCTGGACGATCGCCGGCAGTCGGCCAACAACAGCAATTTCCTGAATGTCGTTGTCGTCGAAGCCAACCGGACGGGAACCCGCAGCTACTGGCTGAATGTCGTTTCCTGGAGCACCAGCGTGCGCGGCAAGGATGTCAGCGAGGGCGCGACCCAAGGGCCGGCCAAAGTCCTGCTCGGTTGGCCGAAGAAAGAGTTGCAATTAACCTCCGCCGCGGACGGCCGCTCGGCGGCGGGAGTCAACGAGCCGGCTATCTCAGTGCCGGGGGCGAGGACCGGCGAAGCGTGGTGTCCGCTGTCGGCCGCGCAAGTCGCGGAGTTGGGCGCCGGCGCGCCGACCGCCATTTCACTCATCGACGAGGAAGGACGAGCCCAGTCCTACGCGTCCTGGGAAGTCGATGACGCGGCAATAACCGGATTCCTGAAGGCCACGGGCCCGCACACTGAGCCGTTGCGTTGACTTCCTCGCGGCGCGGACTAGCATCTTTGACCCGTTGGTACATTGGGCCTCATTGGAGACGACCATGCGACAACATCTCTGCCTGACCGGCCTGTTGGCCGCCTGCCTGGTCTCGACCGCTTGGGCACAAGCGCCAGGCAACGCCATCGACGTGGATCCCGACGTTCACCGCGTGCTGTTGGAAAACGAGTTCTTCCGCGTGTTCGACGCGCGCGCGGCGAAAGGTGCGAAGAGTCCCATGCATTCGCATGCGCCCATGGTGCTCGTCAGCATAGGCAAGGCGCGCTTTCGCATGACGACGCCGGACGGCAAGACCGCGATCTTCGACCTGAATCCGGGCCAGGCACTCTGGGTCCAGGACGCGAAGCATTCCTGGGAGTTGATCGCCGGCGAACTCCATGCCATCGGCGTCGAGATCAAGTCGGCGCAGGGAGGCGCAGAGCCGGTCATCGGCCCGCGCGCCGATAACGATGCGGCGAAGGCCGATCCTGAGGCGCATCACGTGCTGTTCGAAAACCCGCACGTGCGCGTGTTCGAGGGCCGGACCTCGATTGGCCGCAAGAGCCCGATGCATGCGCATCCGTCGACGCTCCTGATCAGCCTCGACTGGATCCGCCTGAAGCTGACCCTGCCGGACGGCAAGACGGCGATTCACGACTTCAGTCCGAGTGGCGTGCAGTGGCTAGGTGAGGGCGGCACCCACTCCTGGGAGGCGATTGCCGGCAGCGGCCGCGTGATCGCGATCGAGGTGAAGGCGGCGGAGGCGGCGAGGCGGAAGTAACGCTCAGCGGCTGCGGCAGTCGGCGCTCTTGCCGTCGTGTTTGCGCAGCAGGCCGACGTAGTACTCCGCGTAGGCGAGCGCTAGCTTTCGCGCGTTTTCGTCGGCTCCAAGAAATCGGTCGATGCCGTCGGCCCAGGTCGTCGCGCACTCTCCCGCTTCCGCAGTGCCTTCGACACAATCCATGTAGCGGTTGAAGGTCCCGCGGTAGGCGTCGAACTGCGTGCGCTCCATCGGTTCGCCGTGACCCGGAATGGCGATCCGGAAGGGCGTGTTCCAGACCGCGTCGAGCGATTTCCGCCAATCCCTCGGGCACGCGGTTTCAAAGAACGGGGACGGGAACGTGACAAGGTCGCCGAGGACGGCGACGCCGCTTGAGCCGTCGTAAAGCCAGATGTCCGCTTCGGTCACCGCGCCATTGGTGACGCGAAAATCGAAGGTCCGTCCGGCAACCGGCCGTTCGCCGCTCGCCGTCACGACGACATCCGGCCGCAGCACCTCGCTCTCGGCCATCGTCGCCATGAATATCCGGACCTCTTGCTTGCTCGTGTCGCTCAACTTCGGGTCGTCCAGCTGGTCCTCCGCGGACGCCAAGTTGCGCGCGAGAAACCCGCCGTCGGCCAGCACGCGATCGATGGCGCTAGTTGCGTGGACCTTGGCCTTGGGATAGGCCGTTTTCACGCGGCCATTCCCGCTCGTGTGGTCGAGATGCCAGTGCGTGTTGACGATCGCCACGATCGGGCGATTTCGGGACCGGGCAAAGGCCAGGATCGCGTCGCTGTGCCAGGCGTGGCGACCGGTGTCGACGACCACGAGGCATTCGGGCGCGTCGAAGATCGCGGTGTTGCCATCCGGGCCGCGCTCGGGGAGCATCACGCCGCGGATCAGCTCTACGCCCGGCGCGATTTCCTGCGGCGGCGGCGCGGCCAATGCGGCGGCGCTGGCCACGATCCATGCGAACGATTGCATTTCGAACATCGCCGCCCTCTGGCCCGCGTCGGGCCGCATGCCTGATGTGCCCCAATCCTAGAGCGCGTCGCGCAGGCTGCAGCGCCGGTTGCGACGGACCGTGGGAAAGCCAAGCCGTTTAACGGTATCGTTGCGCCCATGAACATCACCCGCAGGGATCTGCTACAGGCGGGCGCTCTCGGCGCCTCGGTCATCGGCATGGGCGCGTTCCGCGTCAGCGAGGCGGCGACTGCCGCCGCCGGCTCGACGCGGTATGTGGATGCGTACGCGCAGCTCGACCGGTTCGTCGAGCAGTACATGCGCGACATGAACTCGCCGGGCATGACGCTGGTGCTCGCGGACCGCGATGCCGTCCAGCGCGTCGTCACCTACGGGTTCGGCGATCTCGAAGCGCGCAAGCGGGTCAGGGAGGACGAACTGTTCGAAATCGGCTCGATCTCGAAGTCGTTCGTCGCGCTTGCGCTGCTGCAGCTGCACGATGAAGGCAAGCTGGATTTCCACCGTCCGATCGTCGAGTACCTGCCGTGGCTGCGCGTCGATTCGTCGTTCGCGCCGATTACCACGCATCACCTGCTGACGCACACCACCGGCCTGCCGGGCGCCGGCGACGTGTTCCCGTCGGATCCCGAGACGCGGCACCTCGCTGCGTACGCGCCCGGTGAGCAGTTTCACTACAACAACGCGATGTACGACGTGCTCGGGCTGCTCGCCTGGACGCTCGACAGCCGCGAACTGCCGGAACTGCTGCGCGAGCGAATCCTGAAACCGCTCGGCATGGATCGCAGCGAGCCGGTCATCACCCTCGAAATCCGCGAGCGGCTGGCGAAGAACTACGCGCCGTTCAAGAACGACCGGCCGTATCTGCGCCATGGCCGCCTCAGCGAAGCGCCCTCGCTCATCATCACAAGTGGGGCGGGTTGCGTGGCGTCCACGGCGGCCGATATGGGTGCCTACGTCCGGATGATCGCCCGCCATGGCGAGAAAGCGGAAGGCCGGTTGCTGTCGGTGAAGGGTTTTGAGCTCTTCTCGCAGGCGCACATCCTGGCCGAAGATTTCGGGCCGGGCGTGCACTACGGCTATGGCATCGCCGTCGATACGCTCGACGGCAACCGCCTGCTCCGGCATACCGGCGGCATGGTGTCCTTCATGTCCTCACTGATGGTGGACATCGACGAGGGCATCGGTGGATTCGCTTCGGTCAACGCGCAGCAGGGTTACCGGCCGAATCCGGTCGTGCGCTACGCGATCCAGTTGATGCGCGCGCAGCGCAAGGGCGCAACGCTGCCGGCGATGCCCGATGCCGATGATCCCTCGAGCGTGAAGAACGCGGCCGATTTCGCGGGAACCTTTACCGGCAAAAAAGGCGAGCTGACGGTGCTTGCCGATGGCGAGCGGCTCTCCGTCATGCACGGCAGCACGGTCGTGCCCCTCGAGCGGCTGAGCGACACCGACCGGTTCGCGGCGCGCCATCCCGCACTCGATCGTTTTCCATTTGCCTTCGAGCGAAAGGATCCGGAGGCGCCCGACAGCGCGGTCGTGGAACTCGGCTGGGGCGGTGACTGGTACCGGAATGATAAATACGACGGTCCGGTGCAGTTCGACTACCCGGAGGAATGGGACAGCTACGTCGGCCACTATCGCAATGAGAGTCCCTGGATCGGGAGTCTTCGGATCGTCATCAAGAAGGGCCGGTTGATGATGGACGGCACAACGCCGCTCGAAGTCGATGGGAATCTCTTTCGCCTGCGCGACGATCCGAAGAACACCGAGTGGATCCGCTTTGGCGAGGTCGTCAACGGCCGCTGCATGCGCATCCGGTTGTCCGGCAGCGACCTGTGGCGGGTGGTGGCGCCCTGATGCCGCAGAAGAAAGACCCGGAGAAACGGGTATTCACCGGCGTGTACTTCGACCGCGCGCAGCACGATGCGCTGCGCGCACTGAGCGACAAGACACGCGTGCCGCTCGCCGCCTACCTGCGGGAAGCGGTCGACATGCTGCTCGCCAGGTACGGCGTGAAGGCGGCGAAGCCGAAGTCGCGGCGCTAGGGCGCGAGTTTCCCGAAGACCTGCGACCAGTAGGGGCCGGGTTTGTCGCGCGCGCCCGCGGCGACACCGATACCCATCTCGGTGAAGTCAGGATCCATGATGTTCTCGCAGTGGTGCGGGCTCTCGAGCCAGCTGGCGACGACCCGGTCGGCAGTCGGCTGGCCGAAGGCGACGTTTTCCCCGATCACCCTCCAGCGGTAGCCCGCGCGCGTCGCGCGCACGCCGGGCGTGCTGCCATCCGTGCCCGCGTGGCTCATGCGTCCACCCGCGGCCATGTCGCGCGCATGCGCGAGCGCGACGCCGTCGAGGATGGCCGATTGCGTGAGTGGCGGCACGGCGGCGAGGCGCTTTCCCCCGCAGCGTCGCGGTTCAGCGCGCGCTGCATTGACATGGCCGAGCACGCGCGAAGCGTTCGGCGCCGAGTCGCTGCGCACGGGCGGCGGGGACGAAACGCAGGATGCCAACAGCATCAACAAGGGCACGAACGCTTTGAGGCCGGCGCTCATGCTCAATCCGTGACCCGCTTCCACCAGTCGCGCAACCGATCGGCGAGCGAGTCGAACTCCGACGGGCGGCAGTCCTCGGCGTGCACGAGGATCGTGTTGCGCGGCACTGCGACCGAGATCGCCTCTCCCCGTTCCCCGCAGGCCGGGTCCGGCACGTAGCCGGTCAGGTAGTCGATCGTGGTTTCCTCGAGCACAGCCGGCATCGGCACCTGCCAGGAATCCTGGGCGATCGCGCCCATCGCATTCGCCCAGAGGGGCAGAGCGGCCTGCGAACCGGTGAAGCCGGTCGGCGCATTGTCGTCGTGGCCGATCCACGCGACGATCAAGTGATCGCCGGAAAACCCGGCAAACCAGCTGTCGCGGAGTTCCGAGGAGGTTCCGGTCTTGCCGGCGGTGACGAGCCCGGCAGGCAGCCGCGCCGTGCCCGCGCGTCCCGTGCCATGCGTCATCACGTCCACCAGCAGCCGGTCGAGCTGGTACACCGCGACCGGATCCGCGGCCGCGCGCGATTCCTGCGGGTGCCGCGACAGCGGCCGCCCGTCGCTTCGGATAACGCCGCGCACGGCGTGCAGGGGCCGGTACGTCCCGCCGTTCGCGAGGGCGTTGTAGAGCTGCGCGACCTCGATTGGCGCGAGATCTACCGCGCCAAGCAGCATCGACGGCACCTGCGCCGGCTCGCGATCGAGGCCGAGCGCGCGGAACTTACGCGACACCGGGCCGAGTCCGACTTCCATGCCGAGCTGCACGGTCGCGAGATTGCGCGAATCGGCGAGCGCGCGCACGAGCGGCAGCGGCCCAAGGGACTCGCGATCGAAATTCTGCGGGCGCCAGTTGTCGCCGTTTCTCTGCCGCACCTCGATCGGGCTGTCGTCCAGGATGCTCGCCGCGTGATAGCGGCCCGTCTCGAGCGCGGCGAGGTAGACGACCGGCTTGACCAGCGAGCCGATCGGCCGTTTCGCATCGAGCGCGCGGTTGAAGCCCGATGCCACCGCCTGGCGGCCGCCGAGCAGGGCGACGACCTCGCCGCTATCCGGCGCCGTCACGACCAGAGCCGTCTCGAGCGGCCGCTTCTTCGACTTCCGCCGCGTGTCGAGCCGGCCGAGTTCCGTCGCGACGGCGCGCTCGATGGCTGCCTGCGCCCGCGGATCGAGGCTCGTGAAGACATTGAGGCCCGGCTGGGTGAGTGCTTTCGCTCCAAAATCGCGCTGCAGTTCCCGCCGGACATAGTCGAGATAGGCGGGATAGTAGCTGCGGCTCGTGCGCGCCACGATGCCTAGCGGCTTCTTCGCGGCGGCGGCCGCATCCTTGGCCATGACGATTTTCAGTTCCGCAAGCCGGGCGAGCACGAAATTGCGGCGCTCCGTCGCGCGTTTTGGCTGCGTGCGCGGGTTGTAGAAGGACGGGCCGCGGACGATGCCGACCAGCAGCGCGATTTCAGGCAGCTCGAGTTCGTCCACCGGCTTGCCGAAATAGAACCGGCTCGCGAGGCCGAAACCGTGGATGGCGCGGTCGCCGTCCTGGCCGAGGTAAATCTCGTTGATGTACCCGTGCATCAACTGCGTCTTGTTGTAGCGCGCCTCCAGCAGCATCGCCATGACCGCTTCCTGCGCCTTGCGGCGCATCGAACGGGTGTCGTCGAGGAAGTAGCTCTTGACGAGCTGCTGGGTCAGCGTGCTGCCGCCCTGTTCGACGCGGCCGGCGCGCAGGTTCGCCCAGGCGGCGCGGGCGATGGCGCCGAAATCGACTCCCACATGCGTATCGAAGTTTTGGTCTTCGATGGCTTTCAGCGTGGCCGGCAGGAGCGGGGGCAGTTCTGCCGGCGCGACGATGATGCGGTCCTCGCCGTGAACCGGGTGCAGGTTGCCGATCAGGAGCGGCTCGAGCGGCACCGACGGCACGTCGCGGTCTTTCGGATCCTGGAGGGAGACGATCTCGCGCGTGTTGGCGACGACGCGGAGCCTTGCCGACTCGCGGACGCCCTCTGCGAAGCGCGCGCGACGCAGCACGATGTCGAAGCGCGAACCGTCGCGGCGATAGGTGCCGGGCCGCGCGTCGCGGTTCTCGCGGTAACCGAGGCGCTCGAGTTCCTCGGCGACGGCCTTGCCCGACATCGGCAGGCCGGGGCGGAGCACCAGCGGCTTCGCGTAGACCTGCGCCGGCACGGTCCAGCCGCGCTCGCGGAACTCGCGCGAGATCAGGACATCGAGCCAGACGACCCAGATGATTCCCGCGATGAGCAGGGCCAGCGACAGGAGTAGTGCGTAGCGGCGCAGCCGGGATTTGCGGCTTGTTTTAGTTGTCATTCGATCGGGATTGGAGTTCCGGGCAGGCTACTGGTTCATGTACCGGAACACGGAACTGACAACGCGAGGCTTCTGCGGCGAGGGCCAGCCTGGCGGGATTGGTCGGGGTGACAGGATTTGAACCTGCGACCTATACGTCCCGAACGTAGCGCTCTACCAGGCTGAGCTACACCCCGAAATGCGAGTCGGGCAGTGTAATCAACGCCCCCCCTGCTTTCAACGACGGTGAAAAACCGCGTATCTTGCATACTCGGATCAACGGGGGAACGCGCAAATGACCGGTTTTCTTCGGGCCGCGGGCAGCGGCGCCGCGCTCATATTCCTTATGTTGCCGGCCATGGGTTTGGGGCAGGACCTCGACCTCGTCGACGTGACGCTCGTCGACGGTACGGGTGCGGCGGCGCGTGCCCATGTCACGATCAGCGTGCGTGACGGACGGATCACGGCCATTTCCGCACGCGCGCCGGCGGCCGCCGACGGCGTCCGCCGGATCGACCTCGGCGGCCGCTACCTGCTGCCGGGACTGATCGACGCGCATGCCCACATCGAATCCCCGGCGGCCGCGCTGCGCGCGCTGCAGTCTGGCGTGACGACGGCGCGCGTGCTCGGCGACAATCACCGGCAGGCGCTTGGTACGCGGGACCTCGTCCGCGCGGGTCACGTGCCGGGTCCGGAACTGCTGGTGTCGCCGGGCCACATCCGGCCGAAGCCGGGACTCGCTTTTTTCATGGTCTACCCGCAGTTCGGCGACGCCATCGACGGGGAGCTGCGCGGTCCCGAGCGCATCGCCGAGGCCACGCGCGCACTGATTGCGAACGGCGCCGACGTCATCAAGGTCGGCGCCAGCGAGCGCGCGGGACTGCCCGAGACGGATCCCCGCAAACTGGAGCTGACGGAAGACGAGATGCGTGCCGCGGTGGCGGAGGCCGCCAAGAAGGACCTCTTCGTCGCGGCACACGCGCACGCGCGCGACGGCGTCGCCAATGCCGTGCGCGCGGGTGTGCGCAGCATCGAGCACGGTACGTGGGTGGACGAGGAGACGCTCGTTGAAATGAAGCGCCGCGGGACCTACTTCGTGCCAACGCTTGCCGTCATGAGTGCGCTCGCCGAGCCGAGGGGTCACTCCGACGACGACGTCGTCCTGCAGCTGCGGACACCGTACATGTTCACCCCGCTGAAGGCTGCGGTTCGCAGGGCGCATGCGCTCGGCGTGCGGATCGCGGCATCCACGGACGGGACCTACAACGACCGCGACGACACGGGACGCGTCCGTGTCGCACACGAGATCGTCCTCTACCGCGACCTGGTCGGGATGAGCCCACTGGAGTCGATCACGGCCGCGACTTTAAACGGAGCGCGGGCCCTCGGGATCGATGCGCGGACGGGAACGGTCCGCGTCGGCCTCGAGGCCGACCTGGTGGTCTACGAGGGCGACCCGCTGGCCGAGAGCGAGATGTTGTTCGAGCCGCGCCTCGTCGTGAGCGATGGGCGAATCGTCGTGGAAGGGCACGGGCTCTAGCTCAACTGCTGCGGCTGACAGCGAACCGGGCGAGCGCCGCGAGCCCGTCGCGGTATGCCGATGCCGGTACTCCGGCCAGCGCTTCCAGCGCGCGATCGGCCTCGTCCTGGGCGAGCTTGGCCGTGTAATCGAGGCCGCCGGTGCTTTCGACGACGGCGCGGATCGGAGCCTGTTCGTCGGTCCCGCCTTGTGTGATCGCGCCGCGGATCAATGCGGCGCTCGTTGCATCGCCATGCTTCAACGCGTGGATCAGTGGCAGTGTCGGCTTGCCCTCGGCGAGGTCGGAACCGGTGTTCTTGCCGAGCTCGAGGTCGTTGCCGCGGTAGTCGAGCGCGTCGTCGATGAGCTGGAAGGCGATGCCGAGGTGCTTGCCATAGCGGGTGAGGGCCGCTTCGACCTCGGGCGGCGCCCGCGCGACGATCGCGGCGATCTGCGCGCCGGCCTCGAAGAGCCGCGCCGTCTTGCGATAGATCACTTCCAGGTAGCGGATCTCGGTGGTGTTCGGATCGCCGGAGTTCATCAGTTGCAGTACTTCCCCCGCGGCGATCGTGTTGGTCGCATCCGCCATCACCTGGATGAGCGCGGGCGAACCGATCGCCGACATCATCTGGAAGGCGCGCGAATAGAGGAAGTCGCCGACCAGCACCGCCGCGGGATTGCCGTAGGTCTCGTTCGTGGTGTCGCGGCCGCGGCGCTTGGAGGAATCGTCCACGACGTCGTCGTGCAAGAGCGTCGCCGTGTGGATGAATTCGATGAGCGCGGCCGCCGGGATGTGCGCGGAATTCGTGGCGCCCGCCGCCCGGGCCGCAAGCACCACCAGGAGCGGGCGCAGCCGTTTGCCGCCGGCGCCGACGATGTAGTCGCCAACCTGGTTGACCAGGGCGACGTCGCTTGCGAGCTGAGTCCTGATTTCGGCATCCACGGCCGTCAGGTCGTCGGCGACGAGAGCCCGTATGTCCTTGAGTTGCATAGGTTCCTGGCCGCCCCGGCGTCGGCACTGCATCCTAGCGGCAAACCGACCGGTGGGAAATGCGCGGTCTCCGGGATGGTTTGACCCCAAGGGGTCCGCTCACTACAATTGCGGGCTCTTTTTGGAGTCCATTCAATCATGTACGCCGTCATTGCCACCGGGGGCAAACAGTACCGGGTGAGCGAGGGCACGGTCGTGCGGGTCGAGAAGCTCGACGCCGACGCCGGTGCCATCGTGGAATTCAACCAGGTCCTGCTGGTCGGCGAGGGCGTGGACGTCGCGATCGGCGCGCCCTACGTCACGGGTGCCCGCGTCACCGCGACCGTCGAGAAGCACGGCAAGGCCGACAAGGTCGGCATTGTG
>JANNKZ010000533.1:0-5179 GCA_031396515.1 Gammaproteobacteria bacterium | reverse complement strand
ATCCTCGAGCGCACGCGCCTGGCAGATCAGCGCGTGGCCCGCAGCTTCCTCCGCCGCGCTGATTCCAATCGGGCGGCCGTGCGGATAAGCGAAACGCCCGCGGATCACCCGCACGCGGCAGGTGCCGCAGGACCCGCCCTTGCAGCTGTGAGGAAGATTGAAGTGCTCGCGCAGCGCCGCAGAGAGCACGGGCTCGTGCGGCTGCGCGTCGAATTGCCGGCCGGACGGGATGGTCCTGACTTTCACGCCGTCAGGTTAGCAGGACGCGTAAAAATCCGGGGTGCCGGCGCGACGAAGCACCGGCACCCCGCAGGCATCGAACGAATCAGCGGCGCTCAGTTGTGTTCACTGGCACCGGGTACCGGCAGCAGGAAGTGCTCATAGACCCACGTGGCAACATTCCTGCCTTGCGTGCGCGCCGCGGTGTCCGCGAAACGGAAATGAATGCCGAGCAGCACCCGGGCATCGACAACCTCCTGGGCCGCCTGCGAGAAACGGCTGTAGCTGCGCGTCCGCTGGACGACATTCGGCGCGTTGCTCGTGATCTCGAATTTCATCACGTCCCTCTGGAAGAAGTGTGCGAGCGTGCCGGTCATCGCACCGGTCACATTGTTCGCACCGGAGGTGTAGTCCGGATAGTTCGGATTGTTGATCAATGACTGCCATGTCGGGTCGCCGGCCGTAGACGGATTGCCGTCGTTCTCGCCTTCCTGGATCGCGGTGACGGGCCGCCAGAAGTTGTAATGCTTCTTGCTGTCCCAGGAGGTGATCAGGGCATCCGCCGTCGCCAGATTGGCCAGCGCGAGGATCCGCGCCTTGTCGCCCATCCGGTGAAGGTGCCGGTTGGCAATCGCGCGAATGGCACGATTCCACTGGACGGCGAAGTTGTCGGTCCAGAAATACGCCAGGTCGGTCTGTTCAGGTGTGCGGCCGCTGTTCGTCAGGGAACCCATCAGTTTCACTTCGTTGTAATTGGCCGTGTATCGCGCGCTGGTGAGGGCCGGCGGTGACGGCGCACGGAACCGTGCCGAACCGGTCAACGTGAACGGATCGAATGCGCCCATCCACGGTACCGCCATCGGCGAGAACGGCGCCGGCGCGGGCGGGCTCCCCAACAGGGAGTTGGTCGGACGCCACTCGCCGATGCCGGTGCCTCCCACGAAGGGTGCCGGCAACGGATTGGGGTTCAGGCGCCGCAGCGGAACGATGGCTGCGGCAACCGCCTGGCCAACTGCCAGACCGGGATCGCCGGTCAACCCATTGTTGGCGAGATAGTTGGCGTAGGTGATACCGAGCGCTGTTGCCTGCGACGAGTAAAACGCAACAAGCACATCGTGCGTTGCGGCAGCGACGGCCGCAGCCGTCGAGCCACCGGCGTTCGGGACTTCGGCGTAATAGGGTTCAAACCTGCCTTCGATCGCCTGAACGGCATCGTGCGCGGCGGCCGCCACGAGAGCCAGGTCAACCTGGCCGATCGGTCCCGGTCGCCCAGCGGCAACGGATGCTGCGGCGATCTCGTTCCAGTCGGTCACGGCATCGGCAAAGGCCGGTGCGGAGCCGATCAGCGACCCGCAGACGACTACCGTCGCGAGCTTGTGAAGCATGTTCATGTCCAAGGTCCTCCCCGGTTTAGAGGTTTATTGCTCTCTGTGGCAGCGGGATGTTGCTGCCGCTGGTGGGGCGGAGTCCTGATGAAACCCTTATATCGTGCTGATATCGTTCTCCGATGACTGAACCAGCGGTAACCCGGGCCGACAACGCGCTCGATCAGGGCTTCCTGCTCGACGGGCTCACGATCATTCCGCAGGACGGCTCTGTCGCAGGCCCGGCCGGACAGGAAAAACTCGATCCCAGGGTCATGGATGTGCTCGTGATGCTGGCTTCGAACGCCGGCCACGTGGTGCAGCGCGAAGATCTGCTCGCAAAGCTCTGGCCGGGGGCCGTCGTGACCGACGACGTGCTGTCGCGCTGTATTTATGAGTTGCGCCGCCAGCTCAGTCAGGCGGGTGGCGATGAGCAGCTCAAGGCGTTGATTGAGACCGTTCCGAAGCGGGGCTACCGCCTGAACGGCGAGGTTGCGCTGCTGGCCGCATCGTCAATAACCGCTCCGCCGGCCGGCGGCCGTCGCCGGTTCTGGCTCGCCCTGGCCGCGATTCCGGCAGCCGCTCTCCTGTGGTTCGGCGGCCGTGCCCTGCTCGATCCGGGTGCCGCCAAGACGTATTCGATCGCGATCCTGCCGTTCGAAGACATGAGCGCCGCCAAGGACCAGGGCTACCTGGCCGACGGCATCGCCGACGAGATCATCAACCGGCTCATGCGCACCGGCGACCTGCCGGTAATTGCGCGCTCATCGTCGTTCGCGTTCCGCGGCATGCCGGTGGATGTCAACGAGATCGCGCGGCGGCTCAAGGTCACGCATGTGCTCGAAGGCAGCGTGCGCAAGGCCGGCGAGCGGATCCGCATCAGCGCCCAGCTGGTCGCGGCCGCGGACAATTCGCTGGTCTGGTCGGAAACTTTCGACCGCGAACTCGACGACCTTTTCTCCGTGCAGGACGCGATCGCGGCTTCTGTCGTCTCGGCGCTCAGTGTCCAGCTCAGGGGCACGGCGGCGCCGCCCACAGAGCCGGTCGATCACCGCGCCTACGAACTGTTCCAGAAGGGCGAGCACCTCTACAACCGGCGCGGGCCGGGCGACATACCGCGCGCCGCGAAGTACTACCAGGACGCGATCGTGATCGAGCCCGGTTATGTGCGGGCCTGGGCGTCGCTGGCCGGTGCGTACTCCCTGATGGCGTACGGCGGCGACATCGATCCGGCGATCGGACTCGAGAAGCAAGGCGAAGCGGCGCGCAAGGCCATCGAACTCGATCCCAACAACGCCCTGGGCTATGCACGACTCTCGCAATACAACTGGGACATCGGCGATCGCAAGACGGGCTACGAGGTTTGGGACAAGGCGCTCGCGCTGCGACAGGAGGATCCGCTGATCCTCAATTTCACGGCGGGGGTCGCGATGCGCGCGGGCGAAATCGACAAAGCAATCGACGCGCAGCGTCGACTGGTCACACTCGATCCCCTGTCAGCCGCCAACACCGTCAACCTCGGCATGTATCTGCTGGCCCGGGATCGCTTCGAAGAGTCCAAGGCTGTTTTGCGCGAGGCGCTTGTCCTCAACCCGGATCTCGGCTCGGGCGTCCATCTCGCGATCGCGCGCATTCTCGTGCTCCAGAAACGCTACGGCGAGGCCGAAGAGGCAATCGCGCGGTTGCCGGAAGGGCGCGAGCGCGACCATGGGGTCGCGCTGCTTGCGCATGCGCAGGGAAAGACAGCAGAGACCGATGCAGCGCTCGCCCGCCTCGTCGCCAGTTCGAAAATGACGCCTGACATCCGACTGGCCGAGGTCTATGCGTTCCGTGACATGAAGGAAGCAGCCTTCGCGGAACTCGCCATGCTCCAGCGGGCGGTCGATGAAGACAATCCCCGCCTGGTCTCACAGATCTGGTCGTGGCAGGTGGAACTGCGCGTGTCGCCGTTCCTCAACTCGCTGCATTCCGACCCGCGCTGGACGCCGCTGCTCGCCGAACACCTGTGAAAAAGGTGACGCAAACCTTTTTGCCAAAAAGGTTTGCGTCACCTTTTATTTACGGAATCAGCAGTGAGCTTCCCATTGTGCGGCGGGCTTCCAAATCGCGATGCGCACGCGCCGCTTCCGACAGGCGATAGGACTGGCCGATGTGGATGCGAACCTTGCCGCTGGCGATGACCGCGAACAGCTCGCGCGCACCGCGCGCGAGTTCCGACGACTTCGCCGTGTAATGAAAGAGTGTCGGACGCGTCAGGAACAACGAACCGCGGCGCGTGAGCTCGAGCGGCGGAATCGGCGGCACCGGACCCGAGGCATTGCCGTAGCTCACCATCAGCCCGCGCGGCCGCAGGCAATCGAGCGAGGTGAAGAAGGTGTCCTTGCCGACGCCGTCGTACACGACGGGCACGCCTTTCTTTCGGGTGATGGCACGCACGCGTGCGACGATGTCCTCGCGCGAGCTCACGATCGTCTCGGCGGCGCCGCTCTCCCGCGCGAGCCCGGCCTTCTCGTCGGTGCTGACGACCGCGATCACTTTTGCGCCGAGCGCACTCGCCCACTGCGTGGCGATGAGCCCCACGCCGCCCGCAGCGGCGTGCATCAGGATGAAATCGTTGCGCCTGACACGATAGCAGCGACGCAGCAGGAACCAAGCGGTGAGGCCTTTCAGCATCACGGCTGCGGCCTGCTGTTCCGAGATCGACTCCGGCAGCGCTACGAGGCGCGCGGCATCGACAATGCGCTCCTCGACATAGGCACCGGCCTTATCGCCGGCATAGGCGACGCGATCGCCAACCTTGAACTTCGTGACCGAACGGCCGGCCTCGACGACGACGCCCGCTGCTTCGCGGCCGAGTACGGCCGGCAGCTTTACGGCGTAGAGACCGGAACGCTCGTAGGTATCGATGAAATTGACACCGATCGCGGTGTGACGGAGGCGCAGCTGGCGTGCGCCGAGCTTGCCCGTGGGAACTTCCTCGTAGCGGAGGACTTCCGGTCCGCCGTAATCGTGGATCTGGATCGCGCGGGTCATACCGTCGGCTGGATGTTCGCGTTCATTCGGAACAGGTTTGTCGGGTCGTACTTGTTCTTGAGCGTCACCAGGCGGTCATAGTTGCCGCCGTACGCCCCGCGGTTACGACTTGCAGCCGCGTCGGCAACATTCTGGTTAGCGTAGTGGCCGGATGTAAACGACTCGACGGCCGCCCAGTTGGAGCGCACCCACTCGACATTTTCGGCGTTGTCGGTCGCATCGTCGCTGCTCGTCTGAAAGATCACGCTGTACAACACGTCGCGGTGCCACAGCGCGGTTGCATCGCGCGCGATGCGGCTGATGGCGCCCCCCTGCGCCGGTAGTGCGATGCGGGGCTGGCGCACCTGCGCCGCACCGTACACTTCGACAATGGCATCGACCAGGCCAGGTTCGGCGCGGGAGACTACGCCCGACCTCGTATAGTAGTGACGACCGAAGCGTGCGCGTTCATCGTCCTGCGTCTGCAGCTTCACGTAGTGGACTGGACCCAGTCCGTCCTTGAGCGGTTTTCCCAGGCGGCGATACGGCGCGAGCACGCTTTCCGCAGACTGCATGGGTCCGCT
>JANNKZ010000510.1:0-2688 GCA_031396515.1 Gammaproteobacteria bacterium | reverse complement strand
GGAGATCGTGCTCGACGCCAGGCTCGGATTCCTGCTCGCGATGTTCCGCGATCGCGTGGATGCGGAGATCAGCCGCATCCTCGACCAGGAATTCCCCGAAACCGACGCTTAGCCGGGCGGCCTCACCAGGATCGGCCAGTTAAGCGTCGCCTCGACCGCGCGGCCGTTCCGGCGCGCGGCGACGAAGGCGAGGCTCCGGAGGATGCAGGCGCCTGCTTCGTCGAGTGCCGCTTTGCCGCTCGATTCCAGGAGTTCCGCGCGGCGCACGCGGCCGGTCTTCGCGACCGTGATGCGATACGCAATCGTTGAGCTGGCCGTCTCGTCGGCCGGGTCGCACTTTCGATAGGCAGCGAGGATCGTCGCTTCGTCGGAGCGCGGCCTCGGCGGCGTGATTTCGGCGCCCAGATGCTGCTCGTCGGACAGGCCGAAAGTCAGCGGAACAAGAACCCAGGATTCGACCAGCTGCGTCCGCAGCCGCGCGGGATAGAACTCCAGCCGCTCGGACACGCACTTCACGGCGTCCTGCATCCACGGCAGTACGCCACCTGGCAGTTCGTATTCCTGGATCTTGCCGTCCTTGCCGACCCGCGCGATCAGGTTGACGCTGCCCTCCAGCGCCCGGGAGTCGGCCGCGCCGACGCGCGCGTCCATCTCGCCGCGTTCCTGGGTGCCGAGCCAGACTTCCGACTCACTCCAGGGCGCATGGCAGTAGTCCACGACGCGCTGCAGTTCGCCGCGCACGGTCGGCAGGTTGGGAAACTCGACCGGCAGCACCAGGCTGCCGGCAACGGGTTCCCCATCCGCGAGCGCCGGCCGGTACTGGAGACGCGTGCCCACGCATTGCGCGGCGGCCGCCAACCGTTCGGCCGCGCCGGATGGCGTCGTGGCCGAGGTCGCACGCCCGTCCGCGCCGATCGCGACCGTGACTTCAATGGAGCCGGTCAGCGGACCGCTGCGGACGTAGTTGCCGTAGCAGTGGATCGTCGCTTCGATCGGATCCGAGGCCACGGACGCGGGTCGCGTTTCAGCCGTTGCCGCGAACGCGACGACGACGGAGATCAATGCCCCTGCGGACCGGATTTGCATCCTGCAAGAACGTTTACCGCACCCCGATGTCACAGGCAATAGGGGCGTCAAGGACGGCCATGCTGCGAACAACAACAATCGGAAAAGTTCTCATTCTGCCGGCCCTGATTGCTGTCGCATCCTGCGGCGGCGAGGCGCAGGTCAGGCTCGAGGAAGGCATGGGCCCGAACCCGGCGCTGCCTGCGCCGCAGAAATCGCTGATTCCTGTCGTGCACATCGCGCCCGCGACCGGCTGGCGCAACGGCGCGCGCCCGATCGCTGCAGCCGGCATGCAAGTCGTCGCCTTTGCCGACCAGCTCGATCACCCGCGCTGGATTTATGTGCTGCCGAATGGCGACGTGCTCGTCGCCGAATCCGCGGCGCCCGAGCGGCCCGAGGACGGCAAGGGCATCAAGGGATTTTTCATGAAGAAGGCGATGAAGCGCGCAGGCTCCGCCGTCCCGAGCGCCAATCGCATCACGCTCCTGCGCGACACCGATCGCGATGGCGTCGCCGACGAACGCTCGATCTTCCTGTCGAAATTGAACTCCCCATTCGGCATGACACTGGTCGGCAACCAGTTCTATGTCGCGAACACCGACGCCCTGCTCCGCTTTCCCTATCGCTCCGGCGACACCTCGATTGCGGCCGACGGCGCCAGGGTCGCGGAATTGCCCGGCGGCCCGCTCAATCACCATTGGACCAAGAATGTCATCGCGAACGCCGACGGCAGCAAGCTCTACGTGACGGTCGGCTCGAACAGCAACGTCGCCGAGCACGGGATGGATCAGGAGCACGAGCGTGCGGCCATCCTCGAGATCGATGCCTCGAGCGGCGAGCGGCGCGTGTACGCATCGGGGCTGCGCAACCCGAACGGCATGGTCTGGGAACCGGTGACCGGCCAGCTGTGGACCGTCGTCAACGAGCGCGACGAGCTCGGCAGCGACCTCGTGCCGGATTACATGACTTCGGTGCGGGACGGCGGCTTCTACGGCTGGCCCTACAGCTATTTCGGGCAGATCGTCGACGAGCGCGTCGAGCCGCCGCGCCCCGACCTGGTCGCGCGCGCGATCAAACCGGACTATGCGCTCGGCCCGCATACCGCATCGCTCGGGCTCGCGCTCTCCGACGGGGCACGCCTGCCCCCACCGTTCCGCGACGGAATGTTCGTCGGCCAGCACGGGTCGTGGAACCGCAAGCCGTTCAGCGGCTATCGCGTGATCTTCATTCCGTTCGCCAACGGCGCGCCGTCCGGTCAGCCGGTCGACCTGCTCACCGGATTCGTGGACGAGGCCGGCAACGCCCAGGGCCGGCCGGTGGGCGTCGCCGTCGACAAACAAGGGGGGCTGCTAATTGCCGACGACGTCGGCAACGTGATCTGGCGCGTCAGCGCGAAGGAGTAGATCGCATGTTCAACTATGCCGTGCTGTTGTTTGCAGTCGCCGCGGTGATCGGCCTCTTCATGGCCGTGCAGCACTTTCGCGGCCGCACGCCGCCGCCAGCCGGGCTCGCGATCCTGCATGGCCTGCTGGCTGTGTCCGGGGTCGTCGCGCTCCTGCTCGGCGTGCGGGAAATCGGGTTCGGCGGCGCGCACACCTGGGCGCTCGTGCTGTTCGGCGTCGC
>JANNKZ010000479.1:0-5094 GCA_031396515.1 Gammaproteobacteria bacterium | reverse complement strand
GCAGTTCGTGCGCCGCGATTCCGTGCCGCTCTGCATCGGCCAGAAGCAGCGCTGGTTCCTGCTGCGCCTCGCCGCAGACGAATCCGCGCTGCGCTTCGATTCGACCGACCAGCCGGCCGAGTTCGACCGCTGGCGCTGGGGCGACTGGTGGGATGCGGTGCGCGACGTGATCTGGTTCAAGCGGCGCGTCTATTCGAGCGCGCTGCACGAGCTCGGCGCGACGGCATATCCGGAGGGCCTGCCGCCGTACCCAGCCTGGTGGGAAGAGCGCCTGGGCGCCGGACGTCGCGCCGGTCCGGACTCGGACGATTGATTCAGAACGGCTTGGCGACGGCGAGCAGCACGATGGCGATCAGCGCGAACGAAGGCACTTCGTTGATCGCCCGGTACCAGCGCTCGCTGTGCGCATTCCGTCCGGCGGCGAAGTCGCGCATCAACCGCCAGAGCCAGACATGGAAGGCAGCGAGCAGTGCGACGAGCGCGAGCTTGGCGCGCATCCAGCCGGTGTCGAGGAGCGCAGGACTCAACATCAGGAGCCACAGGCCGAAGGCGACGGTCATCACGGCGCCGATCGTCATGATCACGAACAGCCGCCGTTCCATGATGATGAAGCGCGCGACGCCGGGCGAATCCGTGGTCGAAGCGTGGTATACGAAGAGCCGCGGCAGGTAGAAGAGCCCCGCGAACCAGGTCACCATGAAGATCACGTGCCAGGCCTTGACCCACGCCATGCGCCGACTCCCTTGCCGCCGCCCCGATTCTAGCGGCGTGGGCCGTCCTTGAGCGACAACCGCAAGACGCAACCGCGCTGGCGCTGGTTGCTCGGGCTCGCGATCGCGCTCGCCCTCGTCTATGCCGGTTTCGAGGTCGGCCGCATGAGCGCCGGTTACTCGATCGCAGCGGCAATGATCGAGCGCATCGACCTGAAGGGTCGCAATCGCGTACTCGAGAACGAGAACCGCTCGCTCCAGCATCGTTCGGTGACCGCCGAGGTCGCGCAGCGCGTGGACCGCCAGGCGCAGACCGACGCGCAGCGGATGATGAGCGAACTCCAGGCCGAGACCGCGCGCCAGCAGCAGGAACTGCAGTTCTACCGCGGGCTCGCGGTGCGCCAGTTCGGCAGCGGGACATTGCGCGTGCAGGAGCTGCGCGTCCGTGCGGAAGAAGAGGATCGCCGCTACCGTGTGCTGATCACGCTGGTCCAGGCGGCCACGCGCGACACGCTGGCGAGCGGCGCGGTCAGCCTGACGGTCACGGGCAGCCAGGAGGGCGCGGAACGCGTGCTGACCCTCGCCGAGATCGAGCCCGCAAAGCGCCGCGAACTGCCGTTCTCGTTGCGTTTCTTCCAGCAGATCGAGGTCCCGATCGAGTTGCCACTGGATTTCGAGCCCGCGAGCCTCCAAGTGGAGTACCGTCTCGGCCGGAGCGCCGAGCCGACGCGCCAGACCTTCGCGTGGCGGGTGGAAGGCGAAACCGAGACCCCGGCACTTTGACCCCGGGTGACCCGGAACCTACAATCGATCGGGAAATCATGAGCGAAACCGCAACACAGACCGATGGACTCGTCTTTACCGACGCCGCCGCGCGCAAGGTCGGCGAGTTGATCCGCGAGGAAGGGAATCCGAACCTGAAACTCCGGGTCTTCGTTTCCGGCGGCGGCTGCTCGGGCTTCCAGTACGGCTTCACCTTCGACGAGAAGATCGAAGACGGCGATGCGGAATTCCCGAACCAGGGCGTCACGCTGTTGGTGGATCCGCTGTCGTTCCAGTATCTCTCGGGCGCCGAGATCGATTACCGCGAAGACCTCGAAGGCGCGCAGTTCGTGATCCGCAATCCGAACGCGTCCACGACCTGCGGCTGCGGTTCTTCGTTTTCCACCTGACGATTCGCTGGAAGAACGACACGGCCCCCTTTTTCCGGCGACCGCCGGACGGGTGGCGAGCGAGCGAATTTCCGGAAAAAGGGGGTCTTCCCCTTTTTCCCAATCTTCTCTTCTGAGCGAGCGAACCAGCCCGGCAGGCGGTCGCCAGGAAAAGGGGTGCGTCCCCTTTTAGTTATCGTCCGGAGGCCTGCGCCACCTGCACCGGCTCGTCGGCCGGATTGCGCAGGCGCGCGAGCAACGGCGCAGTCTGCGCCTGGAAGTCGGCCATCAGCTTCGCGGGAATCGGGTCGGCCTTCGCAATCGTCACCTTGGCCGGATTCTTGTGCACGCCGTTGACGCGGTATTCGTAGTGCACGTGCGGGCCGGAGGCGAGGCCGGTCATGCCGACGTAGCCGATCACCTGGCCCTGCTGCACGCGGTCGCCGATCGAAAGTCCCTTGGCGAAACGCGACATGTGTCCGTAGAGCGTTGTCACGCCATTGCTGTGCGCGAGCACGACGGCATTGCCGTAGCCGCCGTTCCGGCCGCGGCTGGTGACACGGCCGTTGCCGGCCGCCTTGATCGGCGTGCCGGTCGGCGCGGCGAAGTCGATGCCCTTGTGCGCGCGCACGCGATTCAGGACCGGATGCCGCCGGGCTGAGCTGAAGCCCGAGCTGATGCGGCCGTAGTCCACCGGATAGCGCAGGAACGCCTTGCGCACCGGCCGTCCGTCCGGCGTGTAGTAGTCCATGCGCCCATCCGGCGCGATGTAGCGCACCGCGCGGTAGGTGCGGCCCTGGTTGACGAACTCGGCCGCCAGGATGTCGCCGTCGCGGACGAACTCGCCGTCCTGCCACTGCTGCTCGTGCGCGACGACGAAGCGGTCGCCCGGCTGCACGGCATTCACGAAGTCGATGTCGTACTTGAAGACGTCGGCGAGCGAGACTGCAAGGCGGTCGGTGCCGCCGGCTTCGTTCACCGCGACATAGAGAGAACTGTCGACGACGCCGGCCAGTTTCTGCTCCTGCGTCTCGAGCGGGTTCTCGACGATGTTGGCGCTGAAGCCCTGGTCGGCGCGCGTCACGGAGAGCGTTGCCGTCTCGCTGATCTGCCGTGTCAGCGACTTGATCTCGCCGTCGAGGTGGGTGAGCTGGATCACGTCGCCCGGGCGGATCAGGTCGAGGCTGTGGCGCACATCCGGGAGGCTGCGCAATTCCGCGAGGTCCGCAATATTCAATTGCAGGCCGCGGAACACGCGGTCCATGGTGTCGTCGCGGCCGATCGTGACGGCGACGAATTCGAACGGGGTGCGGGGCGCGGCGTCAGCCGCCGGCAAGGCGGGGTCGATTGTAAACTCGCCGAGCGCAGCCTCGGTCGGGGGGTTCTGCACCTGGGCGCCGACTGCCGAAAAAATGGCGCCGGCGACGACGCAGGCAGCGACCACGCCGAACCGCCGCGGCTCCACATCCACATGGGCGAACGAGATCGGTTTAGCGAAGAAGGGTCGAGACAACCGGGTTTCCCCCAGCGACCAGAGGCGCGACGGTAAACGCCACAGGTGTGTCCGTCAACCCGTTGATTGCCCGGCCTTTGTACTACGTCACAGAACCGGGGCAGAATGCAGCCCTGCCGCGCTTGGCCGGCCCAGGGGGATCCATGCTGCCGCCGGCACGACAAATCGAAGAACTGCGCCGCGGTGCCTCGGAACTGCTGACTGAAGCGGACCTCCAGAAGAAGCTCGCGCGCGGCAAGCCGCTTCGGGTCAAGGCCGGTTTCGATCCCACCGCTCCCGACCTGCATCTCGGCCATACGGTGCTTATCAACAAGATGCGCCAGTTCCAGGAACTCGGCCATACGGCCATTTTCCTGATCGGCGACTTCACCGGGATGATCGGCGACCCCAGCGGCAAGAACGTGACGCGGCCGCGGCTCACGCCCGAGGAGGTGCAGGCGAATGCGCGCACCTACCAGGAGCAGATCTTCAAGATCCTCGATCCGGACCTGACCGTGATCGACTTCAATTCGCGCTGGTTTGGGGCCATGCCCGCGGCCGGCATGATCGAGCTCGCAGCGAAGTACACGGTCGCCCGCATGCTCGAACGCGACGATTTCGAGCAGCGCTACCGGGCCAAGCAGCCGATCGCGGTGCACGAGTTCCTGTACCCGCTGGTGCAGGGCTACGACTCGGTCGCGCTCAAGGCAGACGTCGAGCTCGGCGGCACGGACCAGAAGTTCAACCTGCTGGTCGGGCGGGCCCTCCAGGCGGATTACGGCCAGGAGCCGCAGGTGGTATTGACCATGCCGCTGCTCGAGGGCCTGGACGGTGTGCAGAAGATGTCGAAGTCAATCGGCAATTACATCTGCATCGACGAGCAGGCCACCGAAATGTTCGGCAAGCTCATGTCGATCTCCGACGAATTGATGTGGCGGTACTTCGAATTGCTCTCTGCGCGGAAGCTTATAGACATCCAGAAACTGCGTAAGTCCGTGACGGACGGGCAGAACCCCCGCGACGTCAAGTTCGAGCTCGCGATCGAGATCGTGGACCGCTATCACGGGGCGGGGGCCGGTGCCGCCGAACGCGACCGTTTCATTGCGCGCTTCCGCGAAGGGGCCCTGCCGGAGCAGATCGAGGAGCGAAACCTGGCCGTCGCAGGGGATTCCGCCAAGCTCGCGAACGTGCTCAAGGACGTCGGACTCGCGGCCAGCGCGACCGCGGGCTACCGCCTCATCGAACAGGGCGCCGTGCGGGTGGACGGCGAGCGGGTCGGCAGCCGGGATGCCGTCCTGAAGGTCGGTTCGACCTACCTTTTGCAGGCCGGAAAACGGGCTTTCTCCCGGGTGACGCTGACCCGTTCCTGAGGCCCGCCGACAGTCGTTGACACTCGTCGGAAGGTCGCTATACTGCGCGCCCCCGACCTCGGGCGGCCCTGAAAAGGACGGCCCGGGCGGTTTCGTGTCGCACGTATTCGTGTTGACTCCCCTTTGACCCGGGGTAAACTACGCGGTCTTCCCTGTCGCTCTTGTCGCCAGGGACGTTCTTTAAAAATTTGCAGGTAATTTGTGTGGGGACTCGCGTCAGGTCGTCCATTTTATGGGCGCCATAACTGCGAGTAACCAAGCGTCCAGCGGTCCGGGTCAAACCGGATCTGTTTGGAGTTTGGGTCTCGCTTTTCAGCTCAAGCCATTGAACTGAAGAGTTTGATCCTGGCTCAGATTGAACGCTGGCGGCG
>JANNKZ010000478.1:0-2198 GCA_031396515.1 Gammaproteobacteria bacterium | reverse complement strand
CAGCGCACGCGCACCAACGCGCGCACCCGCAAGGGCCCGCGCCGCGCGGCGATCAAGACCAACGTACAGGCAGGCAAAGTCTGATGAGCGAACAGAAGACCGAAGCCGCAGCCGACCCGAAGGCCGAGCAGAAGGGCGACGCCAAGGCCGACGCCAAGGCCGATGCCAAGGCCGATGCCAAGGTCGATGCCAAGGGCGCGCCGGCGGCCGCAAAGGCGCGCAAGAAAGCGAAGCGCCAGGTTTCCGACGGCGTGGCGCACATCCACGCGTCGTTCAACAACACGATCGTCACGATCACCGACAGGCAGGGCAACACGCTCTCCTGGGCGACGTCGGGCGGCTCGGGTTTCCGCGGCTCGCGCAAGAGCACGCCGTTCGCCGCGCAGGTCGCGGCGGAGAAGGCGGGTGTCGCGGCGCAGGACTACGGCCGGCGCACCGTCGATGTCGGCGGGCGCGGCCCGGGCCCGGGCCGCGAGTCCGCGGTCCGCGCGCTGAATGCCTGTGGCCTGAAGGTCACGAGCATCGAGGACGTCACGCCAATTCCGCATAACGGTTGCCGCCCGCCCAAGAAGCGGCGCGTCTGAGGTCGAGAGGACAATGGCCAGATATCTCGGTCCCAAGTGCAAGCTCTCGCGTCGCGAGGGCACTGATCTCTTCCTCAAGAGCGGCATCAAGCCGCTCGAGAGCAAGTGCAAGCTCGAAGTGCCGCCGGGCGGCATCAAGGGCGACCGCCGCACGCGCCTGTCGGGCTACGGCGTGCAGCTGCGCGAAAAGCAGAAGCTGCGCCGCATGTACGGCGTGCTCGAGCGCCAGTTCCGCAACTACTACACGAAGGCTGCGGGCCGCCCCGGTTCGACCGGCGAGAACCTGCTGCGCTTTCTCGAGGGCCGCCTCGACAACGTCGTCTATCGCATGGGCTTCGCGGTGACCCGCGCCGAGGCCCGCCAGCTCGTCTCGCACAAGGCGATCCAGGTGAATGGCGACGCGGTCAACGTGCCGTCGTACCAGTGCGCCGCCGGTGACGTAGTCACCGTGCGCGAGAAGTCCCGCGTCCAGGCCCGTATCGCCGCCGCGCTTGCGATCGCGACGCAGGTCGGCCTGCCCGACTGGGTCGACGTGGACAGCACCAAATTCACCGGCACGCTGAAGGCGCTGCCGGACCGCGACCAGATTCTCCAGGACATCAACGAGAATCTGGTCGTCGAGCTCTATTCGATGTAAAGGTGACGCCGATGCAAGGAACCGCCACGGAATTCCTCAAGCCCAGGTCCGTCAAGGTGACGGAAACGGCTGCGCGCCAGGCGCGCATTGTGATCGAGCCGTTCGAGCGCGGCTTCGGCCACACGCTCGGCAACGCGCTGCGGCGAGTGCTGCTCTCCTCGATGCCCGGTTGCGCCGTGACCGAGGTCGAGATCGAGGGCGTGCTGCACGAGTACACGAGCATCGAGGGCGTCCAGGAGGACGTCGTCGAGATCCTGCTCAACCTGAAGTCGATCGCGCTCGAGATGCACACGCGCGACTCCGTCGAGCTGCGCCTGTCGAAGAAGGGCCCGGGCCCGGTGACGGCCGGCGACATCCAGGTCGACCACGACGTCGTGATCGTCAACCCCGAGCTCGTGATCGCGAACTTGAACAAGCCGGTCGAACTGACGATGAACCTGAAGATCGAACGCGGCCGTGGCTACCGCCCGGCAGTCCAGCGCCTCGAGTTCGAGGAGCAGAGTCGCCCGATCGGCCGCCTGCAGCTCGACGCCTCGTTCTCGCCGGTGCGTCGCGTGACCTACGGCATCGAGTCCGCGCGCGTCGAACAGCGCACCGACCTCGACAAGCTGATCATCGACATCGAGACCAACGGCACGATCAATCCGGACGAGGCGATTCGCCGCGCCGGCGGGATCCTGAAGGAACAGCTCACGGTGTTCGTGGACCTTGAAGGCCAGGGCGAGTCCCCGAGCCGCGAGTCGGGCCCGCTGCCGGATCCGATCCTGCTGCGCCCCGTTGACGAGCTCGAGCTGACCGTCCGCAGCGCCAACTGTCTCAAGGCGGAGAACATCCACTACATCGGCGACCTGGTGCAGCGCACCGAGGTCGAGCTGCTACGCACGCCAAACCTCGGCAAGAAATCGCTGACCGAGATCAAGGAAGTCCTGGAGAGCCACGGACTCACGCTCGGCATGCGCATCGACGGCTGGCCGCCG
>JANNKZ010000459.1:0-2327 GCA_031396515.1 Gammaproteobacteria bacterium | reverse complement strand
CGTCGTGGACCACGCCTCGGTCGAGCGGGCGGTCGCCGCCTACGACGCCGAGATCGACCGCGGCGAGCGCTTTCACAATGACGAGCAGTTGCGGCGCATCGCCTGGGTGCGGCGCTGGCCCGCGGATCGACTCCGCACCTGTGCATTCCAGAAGATTCGCGATCCCGCGGCCGGGCCGCTGGTCGCGATCCGCGAGTTCATCATCAGCCGCAAGAGCATGGGCGGCATCGAGACCGACCTCGAATGCCGCGCGCAGGACGCTGCGGGCCACGCGATCCCCGGACTCTTCGCCGCCGGCGAAGCCGCCGGTTTCGGCGGCGGCGGTATGAACGGCAAGCGCGGCCTCGAGGGAACGTTTTTGGGCGGCTGCCTGTTGAGCGGCCGCGCGGCGGGGCGCGCGACCTAGGAGGCGCAGATGCGTTGCGAGGACGCGATCAACATCAGCGAGCTGCGCGAGATCGCGCGCCGGAACTTGCCGCGATTCGTGTTCGACTACATCGACGGCGGCGCCGAGGACGAGCTGACGCTGCGCCGTAACCGCGAGGCGTTCCAGCGTGCGTGCTGGCGCGGGAGGACACTGGTCGACGTCTCGCAGCGCAGGCTCTCGACCCGCCTGCTCGGCGCCCCGAGCGCGCTGCCCGTCGTAGTGGGGCCGACGGCCCTCAACGGGCTGTTCTGGCGCGACGGCGACCTCGAGCTCGCGCGCGCGGCTTCGGCCGCGGGCGTGCCGTTCACGATGTCCACGGTGTCGATGAACCTGCTCGAGGACATTGCCCGCGAAGCGCCGGGACGGCTGTGGCTGCAGGCCTACGTATTCCGGGAGCGCGCGATCACGGACGCCCTGCTGCGCCGAGCCGACGCCGCTGGCTTCGAATGCGTGGTGCTGACCAGCGATTTCCCGGTACCGGGCAAGCGCGAGCGCGACTGGAAGAGCGGGTTGCTGCCGAAGCAGCAGTTCACCGCCGCCACCTGGCTCGACCTATTCATGCATCCGCGCTGGATGATGACGATCGGCCGACGCCGCCCTCGTTTTGTCTATGTCGGACGGGAGCTGCCAGCCGGGCAGGACGTGAACGCCTTCGTCGGCCACAACATGTTCGACCCGTCGTTCAATTGGGACGACGTCAAGCGCTTTCGCGATCGGTGGCCGCGCAAGCTGCTGCTGAAGGGCGTGCTGCGCGTCGATGACGCGGAGCGCGCGCTCGCCATCGGCCTCGACGGCATCGTGTTGTCGAATCACGGCGGCCGCCAGCTCGACAATTCGGTCACCGGCTTCGAAGTGCTGCCAGAGATCGCGCGCGCAGTCGGCGGCCGCGCGTCGATACTGATCGACGGCGGCGTACGGCGCGGCGGTGACATTGCCAAAGCGCTGGCGCTCGGCGCGGAGGGCGTGCACCTCGGCCGCGCCTGCGCTTACGGTGTCGCGGCCGGCGGCCGCGCCGGCGTCGCGAAGGCGCTCGAGATTCTTGCCGACGAATTCGACCGCACGCTCGCGCTGACCGGATGCCGGAGCGTCGCCGACCTGACCCCCGACCTGATCGCCGGGGAGTCATGACTGCCGCCGATACGCCGGAACCGCGCGCGCGGCAGCCGGTGCGCAGCTTCGTGCTGCGCGCGGGCCGCATCACGCGCGCGCAACGCCGCGCGCTCGGGGAGCTGCTGCCGCGCTTCGGCCTGCCGCAGCCGCCTGCGCCGCTCGACCTCGATGCCGTCTTCGGCAGGCGGGCGCCGCGCGTCATGGAAATCGGCTATGGAGACGGAGCTACGCTCCTCGAACTGGCGGCGCGTTCGCCCGACGCGGATTTCATCGGCGTCGAAGTGCACCCGCCCGGCATCGGGCATTGCCTGCTCGGCATCGAGTCGCGGGGACTCTCGAACCTGCGCGTGATCGCGCACGACGCGGTCGAGGTGCTGGCGACGCAGTTCGGACCGGCCTCGCTCGACGCCGTGCTCCTCTACTTCCCCGATCCCTGGCCGAAGAAACGACATCACAAGCGGCGCATCGTGCAGCCGGCCTTCGTTGCGCAGGTTGCCGACCGGCTGAAGCCGGGCGGCGCCTTCCGGCTCGCGACCGACTGGGAACCCTATGCGGAGTGGATGCTCGAGGTGCTGGGCGCCGAACTGCTGCTCGCGAACGCCGCGCCCGATGGCCGGTTCATCGATGCGGGCGAACGCGCTTCGACGCGCTTCGAGGCGCGCGGCCGGCGCCTGGGCCACGCCGTCTTCGATCTGGAATTCCGCAAGCCTAAGTCACCGGCGCGGTGAGCATGTAGGTCCAGACCGGCTGGTAGAGCGGAAGTCCGCCGGATCCGCGCGGCAGCATGAAG
>JANNKZ010000393.1:0-4770 GCA_031396515.1 Gammaproteobacteria bacterium | reverse complement strand
GCTCGAGACCAGCGGCGCGATCGACGCGAGTGCGGTCGATCCGCGCGTGGCGCGCGTGATCGACGTCAAGACGCCCGCCTCGGGCGAAGCGGCGCGCAACATCGATCTGGCCGTGCACGGCCTGCGCGCCGGCGACCAGCTCAAGTTCGTGATCTGCGACCGCGCCGACTACGAGTGGTGCCGCGCGCGCGTGCGCGCGGAGGCCCTCGATTCGCTCTGTCCGGTGCTGTTCTCGCCGAGTCACGAACAACTGGCCCCCGGCATGCTCGCTGACTGGATCCTTGCGGACCGGCTGCCGGTGCGCATGCAGGTGCAGCTGCACAAGTATCTCTGGGGCAACACGCCTGGCCGCTGACGCCAAGCCGGGAACGGCCGTCGTGCTCGTCTCGGGCGGGCTCGATTCGGCGACAGTGCTCGCGATTGCCCGGGAACGCGGTCATCGCTGCATCGCGCTCTCGTTTGATTACGGACAGCGTCATCGCGTTGAGCTAAATGCAGCGCGACGTGTCGCAACTGCGCTCGGTGCCTCGGAGCACCGCATCCTCGAGATGCCGATCGGGCAGTTCGGGCATTCCGCGCTGACCGATCCTGCGATTGCGGTGCCGGAAGCGAGCGGGTCCGGCATCCCGGTCACTTACGTGCCCGCACGCAACACGGTGTTCCTGGCCTGCGCACTCGGTCTTGCGGAGGTCTCAGGCGCGTCGGACATCTTTATTGGAGTCAACGCCATCGACTATTCGGGATATCCCGACTGTCGGCCGGAATACATCGCCGCTTTCGAGCGCATGGCAAACCTGGCGACGAAATCAGCGGTGGAAGGGCGTGCGCTTCGCATCCACGCACCGCTGATCGAGCTGTCGAAGGCCGACATCATCCGGCGCGGGACGTCGCTCGGCATTGACTATGCGATGACCGTTTCCTGCTACCAGCCGGATGACACGGGCGCCGCCTGCGGCCACTGCGACGCCTGCCGATTGCGCCGCGAGGGATTCGAGCGGGCCGGGACGCCCGACCCCACCCGCTACCGCTGAAAAGCGAGGGTGCGAATCGGTGGAACGGCGTCGTGCTATCTCGTCCGTAGCGCAGCGCGCACAGACGCCAGGAAGTCCGGATCGCCCGCGGCGCCGATGCGCTCCGTAGTCGCGACGATGCGGCCCTCGGCATCGAGCAGCACGAGCATCGTCGTATGGTTGATTTCACCGTCGTCGAGCGGGCGGTAGCGGATCCCGAGCAGCCCGGCGAGCCTGCGGATGTCGCCGGGACGCGGCTGCAGCGCGGTCCAGGCCGGCGTGTCGATGCGCCGCTTCGACATGAGCGCCGCGAGCGCCTCCGGCGTGTCGTGTTCCGGGTCCATGCTGATGAGGACGTAGCCGATACGCCCGCGCTCGGCCGGCGTCAGCGTCCGCTCGACCGAGCGCAGGCTGTCCACGATCATCGGGCAAACGTACGGACAGGACGCGTAGAACATCGTCACGATGCGCGGCTTGCCGCGCAGGTCGCGCCAGGCCACGGGCCTCCCGCGCTGATCCCGGAATTCGGCAGACAGCTGATAGACCGAATCGCGCGGTAGCGCCAGGTCTTCGCTCGCGGCCGCGCTCGCTGGAACCGCATGCAGCAGGGCGGCTAGCAGGGCGGCCGGGAATCTCATTGGGGCGTCCTGGCGCAACGGAACCCCATATTGGCGGTCGCATCCGCGGCGCCGAGCGAGGACAGCATCGCGACCCGCATCAGGATCGCGTAATTCTCGCGGTCATCGGTAGAGAGCGCCCCGGCCCCGCAGAACTTCAGCTTGTCGGCCGCGCCCTGTTCACGGTTGTCGACGGAGACCAGCAGGGCGGACGCGTCGTCCACCCATTCCCAGACCAGGCCATGTAGGTCGTGGATGCCGCGCAGGTCTGGCGGCTTCAGGCCTACCGGCGGCAGTGCCCCGCCGCCCGGCTTGGAATACCATGCGAGGATGCGCTCGCGCCAGGCGGGGTCGTTGCGGGCATCCGCGCGCGTTGCGTCGGCCGCGGCCGCGAACTCCCATTCGGTCCACGTCGGCAGGCGCGCGCCCTGGGCCCGGCAATAGGCATCCGCGGCGAACCAACTCACCCAGGTCACCGGCTGCCGTTCGGCGCCAGCGGCATGACGATCCGGCGCTGGCCAGGGCGAGAGGTAACGCGCCTCCGCGAACACCGCCGGCACGCGGTCGCGCCGCCACTCCTGATGGGCACGCACGAATGCCTGGAACTGTGCGTGCGTTACCGGCGTCCTCATCAACTCGAATCGCTTGACGGTTACAGTGTCGCGGTCGTCCTCGTAGCGCATCGCCGCGCGGAACTCGCCGCCTTCGACCGGTGCGTATGCGCCCGACGCCTCGCCCGCCTGCAGCCACGGCGGCAGCGCCGCGAGCAGGAGCCCGGCGAAGATGCGACTCCGCATCAGTGCTCCTGGGCCTTGGCGGATGTCGTGGCCTTGCGCAGGGCCGCGGCCTCGGCTTTCGTGAAGCGTCCGCCCGGATTGCCCCAGCTGTTCAGCACGTAGGTCGAGATGTTCGCCACTTCGTCATCCGTGAGCTGATTCATCGGCGGCATGACCGAGTCGTAATCCTGGCCGTTGACCGTGATCTTGCCGGACAGTCCCTGCAGGATGACCGTCGCAACGCGGTTTCGATCCTTTGCGATCCAGTCCGAGCGCTCGAGCGGCGGGAATACGCCGGCCAGTCCGCGGCCGTCGGCCTGGTGACAGGTGCTGCAAGTGCCGGCGAACAGCGCCTTGCCCGCGGCGATCTGCTGCTCGACGGTGATCTCGCCGGCCTGGGCGGCCGCAGCGGCCGTCGCGACTGCGGCCAGGTTCGGCAGCGCGCGATCGCCGAGGTACATCTCGTCTACTTCCTTGCCGGAATAGATAGCGAGGTTTTCCTCGCCGTCGGCCTTCAGGATCGCCAGCGCGCCCTTGTTGAACGCGCGGAAGATGCTGTGATCGACCAGGACGTAGCTGCCCGGCACCTCGATGTGGAAATCCATCATCGCCGCGCCGCCCGCCGGGACAAGCGTCGTCTGCACGTTTTCCTGGAAGCGCGTGCCGCCCTCGAACCAGACCTTGTCGAAGATCTCGCCGATCACATGGAAGCTCGAGACCAGGTTCGGCCCGCCATTGCCGACGTACAGCCGCACGGATTCGCCGGTCTTCGCGGCAAGCGCCTTGTCGCCCGTCATTGAGCCCTCCGAACCGTTGAAGAGCACATAGGTCGGGTGCTCGTCGATTGCCTTTTCCATGTCGAAAGGCTGGTGGCCTTTCTCGCGGTACTTGCCGGTCGTGTAGAAGTCACCCTGCATGACGTAGTACTCGCGATCGACCGTGGGCAAGCCCTCCGGGGGCTCGACGAGAATCAGGCCGTACATGCCGTTCGCTACGTGCATGCCGACCGGCGCGGTGGCGCAGTGGTACACGTAAAGTCCGGCATTGAGCGCCTTGAAGGTGAATCGCGTACGGTGGCCGGGCGCCGTAAAGCTGGATGCGGCGCCACCGCCCGGTCCGGTCACGCCGTGCAAGTCGATGTTGTGCGGCATCTTGCTGTCCGGCGCATTCATCAGGTGAAACTCGACCGTGTCGCCCTGGCGCACGCGAATGAAGCTGCCGGGGACGGTTCCCCCGAAAGTCCAGAACGTGTAGGTCACGCCCTCGGAGATCGCCATCTCCTTCTCGACGACTTCCAGTTCGACGACGACTTTTGCCGGGGCGCTACGGCCCGTCGGTGGCGGTACGTGGGGCGGGGACGTCAGCACGGCCTTGACCGGTTCGCCCTGCGGCGGGCCGAAATCGCCCTTCGCAGAACCGCCGGTATCCGCGACGTCGCCCGGGCCCGGATCGGAATCGCAGGCGACCAATAGCAACAGCGCTGCAAGCAAAGCTGACAGGCGAGTCGTCATGTCATGCTCCCATTCGAATGTCCGATTTCAGCATGCTGGCAGGCGGCCCTCGTCGCACTGACCTGGGTCAAGACGCGAGTGGCTGGATCAGGCGGCCCAATCCCCCGAGGCGATCGTGCGTGCGGCGATGGCGAGCATAATGGAGTAAATGAGCAGGGCGGCGGCGCGAGATCGCTGCCGCGCGATCCTCATCCAGTTGCACCTGACCCAGGTCAAGTCGTCAGCATGCGCTCCGCGAGGCTGGCAAGGCCAGCGGGGTCCTTCAGCTCGACTTCCCGCCTGCGTAGGCCGATACGGCCCTCGTCCTTAAACCGCCTCAGGACGCGGCTGACGGTTTCAGGCGCGAGCCTCAGGTGGCTGGCGATATCGGTGCGCGGCATCGTGAGATGGAAACGGCTGGCCGAGAACCCGCGGGCGGCCAGCCGCCGCGACAGGTCAACGAGAAAAGCAGCTATCCGTTCGTCCGCCGTATGGTCACCGGACAGCCGTTCCGCGTATCCGATGTCCCGGCTCAAGAGATCGAAGAGCTTCTTCTGCAGTCCCGGCAGGCGGCTGGCGAGGATGGCTATTTTTGGAAACGAAAAGCGGCATAGCTGCACCGAGTCCAGTGCGATGGCGTTGCAGGGATAGCACCCGCGATGGATGGCGCTGAGGCCGATGATTTCGCCCGGGAGGTAAAAGCCGAGCACCTGTTCCCGGCCCTCGCGGTCCACGCGGCTCGTCTTGACCGTGCCGCTGCGCACGGCCGCGATCGCATCGAAACGGTCGCCCGCGCGAAAGATATGGGTGCCCGCCGGAATGGGTCCGACATGTTCGACCAGCACATGCAGGTCCCGCAACGCGCACTTGTCCATCC